>JAYYUU010000114.1:0-5532 GCA_036343835.1 Candidatus Latescibacterota bacterium
GTGTTTGGCCGTTGATCCAGGACCCTCCGTAGAGAAACTGCATCTTTTTTCCGCCCTGGGTCCACTCCCATACATTCCCACCCATATCCAGTAATCCGAAAGAGCTCGCCCCCTGCGGAAAAGAACCCACCGGCGCAGTGCGTGCATACCCATCCTTGTCGCCAAAGATATTGGCCCGTCCGACTTCAAAAGTATCTCCCCACGGGTACTTGGTCGGCTCTATCCCCGCACAGGCAAACTGCCATTCCTCCTGAGTCGGCAACCGCTTGTTCGCCCACTCGCAATAGGCAACCGCTCCATGCCACGAAACTTCGATAACCGGATGACGCTCAAATCCCTCTTTAACTGTGTAGACGCCGGCTCTTTCCTCCAGAGCTGTGTACCGGCTCCCCATTTCCACCCAATAAGCACCTTCAACTTTGTGATTTCCCTTGTCGCTCAGAAAGGCTGCGAAATCCGCGTTGGTAACCTCATACTTGTCCATGTAAAATCTACTCTCGCCCATCTCGACAAGCATCATCTCTCCTATGACCAGAGAATCGACTGCGGCAGCCCCTTTCTCAGCAGTCGCCACAGTAGCAATACCAAATGCCAGCAACGCACTGAAAAAAATCCGTATCATCGCTTTTTCCCGCTCCTTTTCCCGGACAAGTTTAAGTCGTGACGCTGCATTGCCAAGCGTCAATGATCCAGAACATATTCTTTGACTACCTGAGCAAACCCATCCTGCGCAAACATCGGCCCTATTCGTATCCCCTGTCCTGACACGGCATTCTTTACCTCTTGTTTGGCATTGCCCATAAGGACTCCCACGCCCGCAGCGCGCAACATCGGCAAGTCATTATCTGCATCTCCAATCGCCAAAACGCCGTCCAGCACTCCGCCCACTTGCTCTGCCAGCACTCGTATCGCTACTCCCTTGTCCACTCCCCTATGCATAACTTCCACCCGGTCCGGAATCGCCCAACTGGTATACACCTGGTCGCCACATATCGTCCCAATATCGGCAATGAGTTCCGCTCGCCTTTCGGGATCCACCACCAGCATAATTTTCGGTGGTGGACCCAATTCGCCACCTAGACAGCGTCCATACAGATCGCCGTCGAGTGCAAATCCCGGCCCCCCGAGTACTTCAAGGTGATCCACCGGATCGACATGTCGGTATTCCTCAATGATCCCACTATCGGTCTTTTCGCACAGGCAATAGATCAGATTCAGCCCCTCTGCTCGTCCGTACTCTGCCAATTTCACAAAGACCGTCTCGTCCAACCGCTCCTCGTGCAAAATCTCACGTCCCGCACCCGCATCAGGCCCAACGACGACTGCACCGTTGTACCCCCCTACATAGAGCGCCCGTGCCAGTTCAGGATCACCAAAGAAAGGCTCCTGACTGCGGCGAATGCTGCGGCCGCTGACACTGGCAGCGGGCACACCGCGTACAATCAGCCCCGCAATAGCCCGTACTGCCGAAGCCGACAACCGACTCTCCGAGTCCAGCACCGTACCATCCATATCAAAAGCTACTAAATCGATCATTATTCCTGCTTTGCCAATAGTTGGAAGCGTTCGCGAGCGTGGTCCAAGCACCGAACCTCCTGTGAATCGGTGACGGCCAGAGCCAGGTACCGCCGCCACTCGGCCCAAGCCAGGGTCTCATCAAGTCGCTCGTAGGTAGAGGCCAAATGGAATCGCCACAGGGCCTTCTCGGGCTCGAGACTTACACCCTGCTCTCCCGCCTGCTGGGCCGCACAGAGTATACCCAACAGGCGATAGGTATCGCCCAGCGAGGCGAAAAGCTCAGCGTGTTTAGGAAAGCTGGCTGTTGCCTCCTTGAATACGCGTGCCGCCAGGCGCAGCCGCCGCTGATGCACATAGAGCCCGCCTAGCTTCAACATCGCATCGCCTTCCGTACCACCCAGAGCCATAGCCATTTTGAATGCCTCCTCAGCCGCCGCAAGATCGCCCATCCGACTGTGGATAATACCGATATTCACTCGCACCGCAGCATTGTCGGGCTCCCGCTCAGCCAATACTGCGAATGCCGCCAGCGCTTCGGCTAAGCGCCCCTCGACACTGTGGACCAATCCCATATAGCGATAAACCTGGTGCAAGTCGGGGTCGGCGACCAATGCATCTTCGAAGTGCGACAAAGCCCGAGTCCCATCTCCTTCTTCCCAGAGTATCCGCCCCATCTCCCGGTGCAAAACAGCAACCTCATCGCCCAATTTCAAGCCCTGGGCAATCGTGCTGCGAGCTAGTTGCAGCTGACTCTCATCCCGATAGAGCGAAATCAGATCAACGCGAATCCCCGTGTCTTCGGGTGCTGCGGCAAGCGCCTCTTCCATTCGCTTTCGCGCCACCTCGCCCTGCCCCAACCGCGCCTCCACCCGCGCCAGTTGATAGAGAACTTCCGCCTGTCCAGGCTCTAGTTGCAAGGACGCATTGTAGGAGGCCCGTGCCGAACGAAGATTTTCTTCCAAATGCCCCAGAGCCTGGTACACATGGCCTATGCGCGTATAGGCGCGCGCCGACTTCTCACCCCGGCGCATTGCGTCCTGCCCCGCCCGCAGCGCTCCGCTGTAGCGGCCCTGGGCAGCGAGGCTGAAACCCAACTCGGCATAGGCGCGCGCATCATCTGGATCCGCTTCTACTAATTCGCGATAGAGTGCCGTCGCCTCTTCGTAGGCCCCACGTGCCACACAGAGTGCAGCTAGAGCATAGGCTGCCTCGCTCAACTCCGGGTCGAGAGCCAGAGCCTGCGCCTCCAGACGCTGTGCCTGCGCCAACTCGGTCCGGCTCAGACTCCGCAACGTCCGTCCACCAACGAGTTCCTGCGCCTGGCGGTGCGCCGTCGGCGCATCGACTTCGGCTGTACAACCTGCAACAAAGAGGATCAGAGCCATCAGTCGCTGGGCCATTGCTCTCCCCCCTCTCTAAGTAGCAAATGCTGGTCGGCCTCGATATCTCGAAATATATCAACCTGCCCGCTCGGCCAGACAATCTCGACCCGATCCACCCTCCGCCGGTGCCCCAGACCAAACTCGAGTTCCAGGCTATTGCTATTGCCGAAACTATACCCGGAAGCCACTTCAGCAAACTGCATCAGATCGTCGGAGTGCACGGTGACTTTGGCACCAATTCCATCCCGATTGCTCTTCACTCCCTCCAGCGCCAATATCAGATAGTGATTGCCAAACCCCTCACTACGATAAAACGCGTTGCGCCACTGATCTCCAGGCTGCGCCCCACCCACCGGTGTGTAGAGATCGAGATCGCCATCGCGGTCGTAGTCGGCGAAAGTCACACCGTGCGACTTGCCAAGATGTCCCAACCCCGCAGCTCGGGTCGCATCGATGAAAGTACCATCGCCTTGATTGCGATAGAGCGTATCCGGATCGCGCCGCCCCATCTGCGGTCCACCGTTGCCGAGATAGATATCCACCCAGCCATCATTGTCAACATCACCTGGCACACCACTCATCGTTCCCAGGGCCCGGGCTAGACCCGCCGCTTCCGTCATATCGACAAAAGTGCCGTCGCCCTGGTTGCGATAGAGCACTGGACGATCGCGCTCACTCGTTGCGGTCCCGGCAACCCGATCCGCCAACACCACGTCGTATTGACTCCAATTGCCCACGAAGAGGTCCAGCGAGCCATCGTTATCGTAATCCAGGACGAAGGTTATAAAACCATCGACATGTACTGCTGCTACACCGGCGGCGGCAGTCTGATCAGCAAAGGTACCATCCCCTTGGTTGCGATAAAGCACATTCGGCTCAGTGAAATTGCACGCGTAGATATCCGGCCAGTTGTCACCATCGAAATCGCCCCATGCGGTACTCAGGGTCTGCCCCCTGTGAGCCACGCCCGCAGCCGATGCTACATTGACAAAGGATCCATCGCCACGATTCCTATAGAGGGTGTTGGTCGAATCTCCCGTCGCACCCGTGCCATTGGCAACGTAGATATCGAGCCAGCTATCCCGATCGAAATCACCCCAAGCCGCACAAAAACTCGAGCCCGGATCCCCCGTAGCCGATTCCTCGGTCCGATCGGAGAAGACACCCCGACCATTGTTTTGGAAAAGTACATTGACCCCGCCCCCGAACCACCCGTCGCGCGTGGCGTACAAATCGGCGTCCCCATCGTTATCGTAGTCAGCTGTTTGTACCCCGATACCTCCCGCGGGAAGCATCAATCCAGCGGCCCGAGTCCGATCGGCAAAACGCTCCCCGTCATTGCGAAAATAAGCCAGGTTTGGATGCCCGATAACAGCCAGGTCCAGATCTCCGTCTTCGTCGAAGTCGGCCCAGGCACTAGCTCGTCCACCGTCGAATTTATCGACCCCCAACTCGGCACCAACCTCGTTAAAACGCCCGCCGATCTGGCCCTGCGGCACAGCATCGGCGAAGCGCAGTGAGTCGGGCAATGAGCGCTGGTCGCGCCTCAATACCTCCTGTACCAAACCGAGATGCCAGCGCAATTCAAGCGGCTCGGCATGCTCCACTACCGCCGCGTGCAAAAGCGAATCCGCCCTGGCGTATTCCTCCTGCCACAAAGCCGTAATCGACGCCCAGTAGAGCGACTCATATCCCTGCGGATCGACCTTCAGCGCACGATCGAAGTACTCCCTGGCTGGCGCAAAACGTCCCTTCTCCAACGCCTCCCGACCCCGTCCTAGAAAGGTCTCCAACACCAACTCGCGTACCGCCGCGAGCTCCGGATCCAACGCCAGCGTTTGCTCCAACAACTTCACGCCTTCTTCTATCCGCCCCTGCAGCAGCCTCACCCGCCCCAACTGCCAGTAGCCTTCGGCAGCCTCCGGTTCAAGTCGTACGCAGCGGGTAAAGGCGTGCTCGGCGGCTCTGAACCGAAAGCGCTCCAATAGATATAGTCCACTGTAGTAGGATTGGACAAACTCTTCGCTGCGAGGCTGGAGTTCTAGATCCGGTTCTGAACACGCGGCAACGACACTGATCAAGAAAATGAGTTTAAAGATCGCTCTCATTGGCTTCTGTCTGATATGTAGATCGGCGATCTCCGCTCGGCAGGATGAAAGATCTACACTACCCTCTCTACCTGTACAATGCTCGGAAACGATACGGAGAGGTGTAGAAATCACTTGTCTTCCCGGTGCACCTTCCCCTTGATGACCGAATCCGTCAACTGTGGCAACAGTGCTTTGGCCCCCACTAGTAGCTTGAGTTTTTTGGGAATATAGAGCTCTCGTTGCCGCGCCAGCATACCTTCTGTGACAGCCTGTGCTGTCTCCTCAAGTGTCACCGACTCTGCACTGTGCTTACGCGACGTCTCCCCCAATGCTTTCCCATCCTTCCCCAGCGCATTATTGCGCAGTTCGGTGCCCCTAAGCCAGTTTAAGAGTACAGTCATCACCCCCATCCCACTCTCTTCAACCTCTATCCGCAGCGCATCGCAAAAACCTTGCAGCGCGTGTTTAGACGCCGAATACCCCGTGTGCAACGGTACGCCTACCTTGCCCTGAATAGACGATATCGCAACAAATATCCCGCG
>JAYYUU010000115.1:0-9982 GCA_036343835.1 Candidatus Latescibacterota bacterium
GCGTATTGGGCGTTGGGTCAATGTCTGGGCGAGCCCCTGGAGCAGAATGTCGAGGGCGACTTGCTCTACGACGTGCGCGACACCGGCCGCGACGTTGCCGAAGGGGCGCGGTTTTCGGTGACCAACGCCGAGAGCACCTTCCACATCGACAGTGCCTTCAGCCCGCAGATTCCCGACTATGTGGGTTTGTTCTGTCTGCGCCCGGCGCGCACCGGGGGACAGAGCCAGCTCGTCAGCGCCTGCGCTCTGCACGACGCGCTGTTGGAGGAATGCCCTGAAGTGTTGGACGCGCTCTACGGAGATTTCTGTTTCGACCGCCGGGGACAGTGCCAAGTGGGAGAAGATCCGGTCCACCGGGCGCCGATTTTTGCCTGGGACGGGCGCGAGTTGACGATGCGCTATTTGCGCTACTATATCGAGGTGGGACACGAGCGGGCGGGCGTGCCGCAAAACGCGGAGCAGACGCGTGCCCTCGCGGCAGTAGAGGGCCTGTTGCAGCGGCCGGAATTCCGGGTCGAATTCGCGCTCGAGCCAGGGCAGATGCTCTTTGCCAACAACCATTGGATTTTGCACAACCGCACGGCGTTTGAGGATTTTGCCGAGCCTGAACTGCGGCGCCACTATGTGCGGCTCTGGCTGGGCCGCAGGGGAGATTGAACGATGGCTGAATACAAGGCGGGGATTATCGGGCTGGGTTTTATCGGCGCTGCCGACCAGGTTTCCGGCGACGCGCTGGGCCAGGAAGTGGAGGATCTCGACGGCACGCATCTCGTCGCTTTGGACCACCACCCGCAGGTCGAAGTCGTGGCCGGGTCGAGCCGCGACGAGGGGCGCCGGGAGCGTTTTGCGGCGCGCACCGGGGCCAAGACTTATGCCGATTGGCGGGAGCTGTTGGCGCAAGAGCAGCTCGACATCGTCAGCGTGGCGACCTATACGCCGGTGCACGAGGAGATCACCGTCGCCTGCGCCGCAGCAGGAGTGCAGGCTATTTATTGCGAAAAGCCAGTGGCGCCAAAGGTGCCAGATGGGGAGCGGATGCTCGTGGCTTGTGCGGAGGCCGGGGCGCTGTTGGTCTTTAACCACCAGCGGCGCTTTACTGCCAGCCACCGTCATCTGCGCGACCATATCAAAGCCGGTGGACTGGGCGAATTGACCTCGGTCAACGCGCAGTGGGGCAACGGGCGATTGGGCACTGTCGGGACCCATGTATTCGACGCGCTATATATGCTGACCGGCCTTAAGGTCGAGGCGGTGTCGGCAACGCTCGATCTGGTTGGCAAACCCGATTGCCGCGGTAGCGACTTCGCCGAGCCGGGGGGGTGGGGGACGATGCGGCTGGAGGGCGGGGTGATGGTCACTGTCGACGCGGCCGACTACAGCCGGACCCCCTGGGATATCCGCATCAATGGCAGCGAGGGGCGGGCACTTATAGGGAGCGGTGATATCGAGGTCGAATACTGGGACGGTCGCACCGAGCAGTGGACCAATGAGGGGCAGGAGGGGTCGGGGATGGAGGTGGCGGTGCGCGAGATCGTCGCCTGGCTCGACGAAGGGACGCCCTTTGAATACGCGCCGGAAGAGGCGGTGCACGTGCTCGAGGCCATTGTCGCCTTCCATGCCTCGCACGCGAAAAACTCCGCCTGGGTGGCGTTGCCGCTGGTGGGAGCCGATCGCGAGATCGCGGTGAACAGCGGTTGAGGTCGCCGTTGGCATAGCCCCTTCTATTCGATATTGCCAGAATCCAAGGCCGATTAGGAGGGCGCCAGCCAAACGCCGCCTCACGGCTTAGCGCTCTACCGCTAGTGCCTCCTCTACGGCGGCGACCAGGCCGTCGATATGGCCGTCGTCCATTGGAGTGGAAAGGGCGCACATGCCCAAACCCGGATGGCCGAGAAAATAACCTTGCTCGACGAGCGAGAGGAAGAGGGGGTAGAGCGGCTCCTTGTCGGTCGTCGCCAGATCGCGGTAGTTGGCGAGGGGACCTGCGGCGAAGTGGATGCTGAAGACCGAGCCGGTACAGACGGCCTGGGCGGGTATGGCCCGTTCGGCAAAAAGCGCGTTCAAACCCTCTTTGAGCCGGGCACCCAGGTGATTCAGGTGGCTGATAGTCTCGGGCGTCAGTTCGTTTAAGGTCGCCAGCCCGGCGGCCATCGCGACCGGGTGGGCGCTGAAGGTGCCGCTCTGGAAGAAATCGGTGGGACCCTGTGAGTTGTCGAAGAGATCCATGAGGTCGGCCCGACCGCCGAAGGCGCCCACCGGGAAGCCGCCGCCGACTACTTTGCCGAAACAGCTCAGATCGGGGTCGATGCCGTAGACCTTTTGCAGTCCGCCGACATCGGTGCGGAAGGAGACGATTTCGTCGAAGATGAGCAGCACGCCGTGGCGGCGGGTGATGTCGCGGACGGCGCGGGCGAATACAGGCCGCGTTTCGATGATGCCGCACTTGGGGTCAAAGAGGACGCAGGCCAGCTCGTCGGCGTGGGCGGCGACGAGTTTCTCGACGGCTTCCTCGTCGGCGTAGGGGAGGATCAGCGCCTCGGATGCCGCGGCGGGAGCGATGCCTCCGGCGGTGGGGACGGAAAAGGGCGCGGCGGCGGGGCCGGCCTGGTCCAAAGCCGGGGCGACGCTGACTTCGACGGCGTCGTGGTTGCCGTGGTAGCCGCCTTCGAATTTGGCGATTTTGCCCTTTTGCGAATAGCCCCGGGCCAGGCGGATCGCGTGCAGGGTGGCCTCGGTGCCCGAGTTGACGAAGCGGATCCGCTCGAGCGCGTCGACCCGGCGGCACATCTCCCGGGCGATTTCGCTCTCGATGCCGGTGGGTGCGCCTAAGGC
Source organism: Candidatus Latescibacterota bacterium (assembly GCA_036343835.1). GTDB lineage: Bacteria > Latescibacterota > UBA2968 > UBA8231 > UBA8231. Next base: position 2,833 of record JAYYUU010000115.1, read on the forward strand.
GATGCCCTTGCGCATTTGCTCGTCTACCGCTTTTTGGACGGCGGGGTGGCCGTGGCCGAGGACCTGGGCGGTGTGGTGGTTGGCAAAGTCGAGATAGCACCGGCCGTCGACGTCCCACAGGTGGCAGCCCTCGCCGCGGGCCATAGTCAGGGGATAGGGCGGATAGAAGTAGGCGCCCTTGGCCGCGCCGGCGGTATGGCCGCGGCCCTGCTCGAAAAGTTCGCGGGAGCGGGGGCTCGCCTGGCGGTAGCGCGCTTCGAGGTCGTCATTGGGCATTGCAGTTCCTCAGGTTGACACGTGTCGAATCCGCCGTCGCCGCCCAGGCCGCATCTGCTTTTTCGCTGATCGACTGCGACGTCCACAACTATGTAAACTCCATCGACGAGCTGATGCCCCATCTGTCAGCGCGCTGACAGGTTTACGTGCGGCAATCGGGTTTTGCCGGTCCGCCCAGTCCGACCTATCCCAAGGGCTTTGCCCCCGGTGATCGGCGACGAGATGCGCCGGGGGATGAGGGTCGACAGCGCGGTGTCCTTCTATGGCTTCACAGCGAGTTGACGTAGGGATGGTCGACGCCTTTCTGGGCGGCCAGGCCCGACGGGTCGAGGGCCTCACCGTCTTCAGCCCCTGGGCATAGGGATAGCTACCGGGATATGTCCCTGTCGCTGCGATTCCAAAAAGCCGATAATCAGTTCCACTACGGTGCGGCCCGCCCGACCTGGGGAAATGGGCTCGCCGCCTTCGGCCAGTATTTTTACCAATTCCTGTACGCCGGCGGGGATGCCGCTGACGGGCCATTCGGGGTACTCGACGGGTGCCGCGGGCTCGTCGCCCCGGTAGAGAATGCCCTGGTCGCCGTTGAGCCCCAGCCGACCGGTGGCGCCGACGACCTCGATGTGTTGTTTGGGCGGCGGCGTGTTCTTGGATCCTCCGAGATAGAAACCCCTGACCCCATTGGCAAAGTGGATATAGCCATTGGCGCCTGGCTCCGTTGCGGGTTGGTGGCCGCCATCGCCGCGGTATTCGGTGTAGTCCTCGTAGCCTTCTTCCAGTTCAGCGGTGACCCACTGGGGCTCGGCGCCGGCGTAGTAGCAGATGGCGTCAAGGGTATGGGTGCCGTTGCGGAAGAGCATGGCGCGGGGGCCGGAGAGGTTGCCAACGACGTATTGCACCGGACCGATGACGCCCTGGTCGACGATCTGCTCCTTGGCGTGTCGCCACAGGGGTTGGAAGCGGCGGGTGTGGTCGACGGAGAGCACGGTGCCGTTTTGCTCGCAAGCGGCGATCATGCGGTCGGCGTCGGCGAGGTTGGTGGCGAGTGGTTTTTCGCAGAAAATGCCTTTGACGCCCGCCTTGGCCGCATCGACGACAAGGTCGGCGTGGCGGTGGTCGGAGGTGGCGACGGTTACGATGTCCAGCGCTTCATTTTCAAGCAATTCGCGGTGATTTTTATACTGGGCGATGTCTTCGTCGGGCCAGCGCTGGCGGAAGTCGTCGAGCATTTCCTGGTCGAGGTCGCAAGCGGCGGCTAGGCGGGCGTGGTCGGAACCTACGATGCCCCCGGCGTGGGAGACGCCGATGCCACGGCAACCGATTACTCCAGCTTTGAACATGGTTTTTCTCCTTGAGAAGTGGTGCGACGAGAGGGGCGTTCGATGGGAGGCTCTTTTTGGCCGCAGTGCCTTTTGCTATACTACAATTCGGGTCGTGCGGTAAGATGTGGACAAATAGCGGCCGGGGCAAACCGCCCGGCGGGAGACGGCGATGATCTATTGCCCTCATTCGTCCTTTACCTGGCATGCCACTCCTCTGGGTTCCCGCTAGTGGATCGGCCCATCAAGGGGTATCCCTTGATAGGCCTGCGGTAGTGGTGCTTGTTTCGATGGGAAGAGGTCTAACTTGAGAGGGAAGAGGTTTCAGGTATTTAACCACGGAAGGTTGCTCTGGTCAAACTGCACGTCGCCACGGCACAATTTCCCGTTTCCGCCTCCATCGCTCGCAATCTGCACTATATGCGGCAACTTACGCAGCAAGCCAAAGTGCAAAAAGCTGATGTGGTACATTTTTCTGAGACTTGTCTCGGTGGCTATGCCGGGGCCGAATTTAAAAGCTGGGACGGCTACGATTGGGCCGAGTTAAAGGCGGCGGAAGACGATCTGCGGCAACTGGCGAAGAAATCGCGCATCGGCCTGGTCTACGGCACCAATCATCGAGTCTCGGCCGACGATGTGCGCAATGCGCTCGTTTATGTCTCCGCGGTGGGTAAACGCGTCGGTCGCTACGACAAGCGCTTTTGCACCAGCGGCGATCTGAAATTTTATACTTCGGGCCAGCGCTTTGTCACCTTCGAGATCAAGGGATTTACCTGTGGTCTGCTCATTTGCTACGACGTGCGCTTTCCCGAGCTTTATCGCGCTTATAAAAAACGCGGCGTGCAGGTGTTGTTCCAATCCTTCTACAACGCCCGCCGCAAAGGCGCCAATATTCATACGACGATTATGCGGCCGTCTTTGCAGGCGCATGCCGCCAGCAACTACTTCTATATCAGCGCCAACAATTCCTCCGGCTACTACCAGAGTTGGCCCAGCGTCTTCGTGTTGCCCGACGGCATCATAAAAGCCTCTTGCCGCCAGCACCGGGCGGGATTGATCCTCAACGAAATCGATGCAAAAGACCGGTTTTACGACGCTGCAGAGGCCTATCGCGAGCGGGCGATGGCGGGTATTCTGCACAGCGAGTAGGTCGATTGATCTGTGCTTGAGGGCGATATCCGGTTGCGTAGTGTTCGCAGGAGCAGGCGCTTGAGATTTAAGCTAGTTGTCCCGCCAGATGAACCAGTGCTTCCCGACCCTCCCGCGCAAAGCCGTGATAGTCGTTGTCGCTGCCCCAGACAATGGCGCTCACGGCGTAGGTTGCCAGAGCGACGAGGCGCTGTTGCTCGGCTTCGGGGGTGAGAGGCCCGTACCCGGCGAAGAAGGCCTCCGTCAAGTCGGGTCGCTCGATCCAGTTCCAGGAGGGGTAGCGGGTGAAATCGGCGGTGGGCACGTCCCAATGCGCGAATTCGAAGTCGATGTGGTCCGACAGCGCTTTGACCGGACCGAAGACTGAGCCGCACCAGGCGAGAACTTCGTCGATCATAGCTGTTCGACATAGCGGCGAAATGTCATACCTACCTGAATGCCCGTTGCGATACGTTCCGGGGGACAATTCATTTCATAACTCCAACAGGTGCTCAAGGTGTCGAAGTTGTAGGGCCAGGATTTCGGGGTGTCGTTCGGCATGGGGGCCGTCGATTTTTAATACCACATCGCCATCGGCGGCCGATTGCGCGGTGCCGACGAGGTTGATGCTCAGATTGTGAAATGGGATGCAGATGGAGAGCTGCCAGCGATCTTTGCAGCGGGCGATGATCTCCGGCAGGTGCCGGAGCCAATGCTCGCCCTCGACGCCGAAGGTCCGCGCTGCCTTGGCACAGAAGTAGTCCGGTATTTCCATTTCCTTAATGTTGGGGGAAAACTACGCCTATGGCAAGGTTCTAGGTCGTCGCGCGATACTTTTCAGATTGACCGGTCGACCCGCGCAAAGTATCTTGGGGCCGATTCGAGAGGAGCATGCGATGTTTGAGCGAGTCGATGTCGCGGCGATTTCCTTTGTGCCGGAGAAATTCGACCTGGAGCAAAACGCCGATCGCCTGGAGGAAATGTTCCGCAAGGCGGCCAAAGGCGGGGCGCAATTGGCACTGGCGCCGGAGGGGGTGCTCGAGGGCTATGTGGTGATGGAGATTATTGAGGGGCGGGTCCAGGCGGAGGCCATGCGCGCGGTGGCGGTTTCGACCCGCGGTGCGATGATGGAGCGCTTTCGGGCGCTGGCGCGCGAATTGGATATGTGCTTGGCCTTTGGGTTGGCTGAAAAGGCTGGCAAAGACGTCTACAACTGCGCGGTCTTTATCGATCACACCGGGCGGTTGTGTGGGAAATATCACAAGATGCAGCTGGCCGAGGGCTATCATTCCTCCTGGTGGTTCAATCGCCTGGGGAAGCAGAGCCGTGCCTTCTCTACTCCTTTTGGCCGTTGCGGCTTCCTCATCTGCAATGATCGTTGGAATCCCGATATCGCGCGGATGCCGGTCCTCGATGGGGCGCAGTATCTGCTCATTCCCTCCTATGGCTCGCGCTCGAAGGAACAGGATCGCAATGTGCTGGCGCGGGGGCGCGAGAATGGCGTGCCGATCGTCGAGGCGAATGTGGGGGTGACAATGGCGGTCAGCAAGGGGGAGGTGGTGGCGCTGTCGCGCAAGGAGACGACGATTACTTTTGCCACAATTGAAGTGCCGGCGGTTCCCTCGAGGACCAACCGCGATGAGCACGAGGGGCGCTTGCTCGACTGGCGGCGCAAGGAGATGCGCAAGCGTTATCAAAAAACTAAAGACCGCAGTCGCAAGAAAGGAAAGAAATGATGAAACTGGGCATTTTTCACAAGGTCTTCGAGCGAGCGACGCTGGAAGAGAGCCTGGACGCGGTCCAGGCCGCCGGGCTGACGGCGGTCCAGCTCGATTTGGCGGCGGCGGGTCTCGATCCGGCGGAGCTTTCCGACGAGGATTGCACCCGCATCCGGCAAGCGCACGAGGCGCGCGGGATCGAGGTGGCGGCGCTATCGGGCACCTTCAATCTCATCGATCCCGATCTGGAGCAGCGCCATACCCGCATGGAGTGGCTCGACTCGCTGGCGGCGGTATCCGGCGCGATTGGCACGGAGTTGATCACCTTTTGCACCGGTACCTGCGATCCCGATTCGGAGTGGGCCTTTCATCCCGACAACGAGACGCCCGAGGCCTGGGCTGAGATGGTCGAGGCGATGGAGGAGGCGGTGCTCGTCGCCGAAGCGCGGGGGGCGACACTGGTTTTTGAGCCAGAGGTCAACAATGTGGTCGATTCGGCTGAGAAGGCGAGGCGTTTGCTCGACGAGGTGCCCTCCGAGCATTTGCAGGTCGTTATCGACGGAGCCAATTTGTTTCACGAGGGGGAGTTGCCGCAGATGCAGGAGATCCTCAACGAGGCCTTCGATCTGCTCGGCGACGATATTCGCCTGGCGCATGCCAAGGATCTGGAAAAAGATGGCGATGCCGGGCATCAGGCGGCCGGGACGGGTTTACTCAATTACGATCACTATCTGGCGCTATTGCAGCAGATCGGTTTTGACGGCTCGCTTATTCTGCACAGCCTGGTCGAGGAGCAGGTGGCGAGTTCGGCGGCGTTTATTCGCGAGCGGATCTGAGTCTGGGGGGGTTTTTTTTGTTATGCTCTGGTATACTAGTACCAAGCACAGTCGAAATTGGGGCGATATGCGGAAGTGCGTTTCCTCGTCGTAACTGAGCGCGTTGTGCCAGCAGTCGACTTTGGCCGCCTGGCCGGTGTAGCCGCGGGCGTGGTAGGCGCGGCGGTCGCCCATGATTTGCTCGTAGTTTTCGCCCTTGGTTCCCTTGAGGCGGATCCACTCGTCTTTGACTCAGTCATAACTGGCCGGATAGATATCGGTGGTCAGCCGACGCTGGAAGCTGGGGCGATCGGGCATGGCTTGACCTCGTGGAATGACGGGCTAAAATAGTGCGGCGAAGATATGGAAAAATCGACACAAGGTCCTCCGCTCGGGCGTCTGGGGACGATGTTTTGCCTGCAGAATATGATGTGGGGCGCGCAGGTGGTGCTCTTATCGGGGCATCTGGCCGAATTGGGTTTTGGCGGACTCGAGATCAGCTATGTGCTGGCGACTTCATCGCTGGCGGCGTTGTGCTCGCCGCTTTTGGCCGGTTGGTTGGCCGATCGCTTCTGGCCGGCGCAGACCTTTGCGGGATATAGCTATCTGGCCTGTGCGCCGCTATTGTGGTTGGCCTGGTGGCAGACGGAGTTTTTGCCGCTGTGGGGCATTTTCCTCGCCTTCTCGCTCTTGCACACCCCGATGATGGGGCTGACCAATGCCATCGCCTTCCGCCACGTGGGCGAGATGCGATTTTTCGGGCGGATCAGGGTCTGGGGCAGCGTCGGTTGGGTGGGGATCAGCTGGGTATTGAGCGGGTATTTGCGGCTGTGGGAGCGCGCAGCCCCTGGCGAGAGCCATCTGGGCGATGGGCTGTTGATCGCCGGTGGGCTGTCGGTGCTGATGGGTTTGTATTGCTTTAGTCTGCCGCATACGCCGCCCGGGCGCGGGGGTGGTAAATCGCTGGCTTTCACCGAGGCCTTCGGCCTGTTGCGGCGTTGGGATTTTGCGGTGCTGCTGGGCACGGCCTTTATCATCTCGGCGATGAGCCCCTTCTCCTATAATTTCTCGTTTATTTTTTTTGTCGATGCTGTGCACGGTCCGGGATTTGAGGACAGCAGCGCCAGTTGGATTTTGAGTTTGGGGCAATTGGCGGAACTCCCACTGATTCCCGCGCTAGGGCTTTTAATCGGTAGGCTGGGGTTGCGCTGGACGATCTTTTCGGGGATGCTGGCCGCCGCGTTGCGCTCGCTAGTTCTGGCGTGGGGCGAGCGGTGTGGTTGCTGGTGGTATCGCAGGTATTCAATGGCTACTATATCACCTGTTTTCTCGTCGCTGGGACCATGGCGGTCGATCGTTTGAGCCCGGATGATTTGCGCGCCAGCGCGCAGAGCCTGTTGGTACTGTGTATCCGCGGGTTGGGGCCGCTATTGGGGCATGGTTTGGCCGGGCTGGTCTACGACCACTACCAGCTCGCCGATGGGGGGCATGACTGGAGGGCTATTTTTTTAGTGCCCAGCTGCGTTTTATTGGGTGGGGCGCTGTGTTTTGGGCTGTTGTTTAAGGGGCCGACAGCGGATGGCGGCGGAGATGGTCGGCGATAGCCTCGGCGGCGAAGCGATGGCCGGCGGGTGGGAGATGGTGGGCGATATGGCGTTTGGCGGGGAGGAAGTCGCCGAGGAGGTCGGGGGCGTAGCCGTAGCCGACGAGGGCGCCGGAGGGTTTCGATGCCCAGGAACAGAGCCCGGTGCCCAGTAGCGCGGCGAGCAGGCCCTGGCGGAGTGCGCGTCGGGGCGTCAATGCTTCCAGGCGGCGGCGACTAAGCAGAGCCAGCCGGCGATGAGCACCAGGCCCCCCAGCGGCGTTATCGCGCCGAGCCAGCGCGCCCCGGTGAGGC
>JAYYUU010000116.1:0-5223 GCA_036343835.1 Candidatus Latescibacterota bacterium
CTGATATTGATGTGCTTTTCGACGGGCCGGAATCCCCGCTCTTTTACCACCTTGCTGTGCTGTGCTCGTTGGCGGCGGTGGTACGTAATACCGCACTCCTTGTCGGCTATAATGATCTTGACGCCGTCGCGGAGCAGGGTATCGCGGACCAGATCGGTATAGTCCTGGCGCTCGGCGGGGTTCATACGGGCGATAAAGGTCCCGGAGTCGCCCGCCAGACCGCGGACGATCTTTTCGATGTCCTGAGCAAAGGTCGATTGGCCCAGGACGTCGATATCCGCGCCAGGGGTGGGTTGGTGTCCGGTCATGGCGGTGGTCTTGTTGTCGAGGATGATATAGGTGATATCCTGGCCGTTTTTGATCGAGTCGGAGATGGCGGTCATGCCGGTGTGGAAGAAGGTCGAGTCCCCCATAAAAACCAGCTGTTTATTGTCGATAAAGGGATCGATCCCGGCACCGGTGCCTCCTCCTAAGCCCATGCCGGAGAGATTGTGCATCAACTCGGAGAATGGCGCGTATTTGAGCATCGAATAGCAGCCGATATCGCCGTGGAAAACCAGCTCCACCGGGTCCTGGCCCGCAGGGGGCGCGGCGAAGTCGGCGGCCATTTTTTTGAGCACGGTCGCCGAATCGCGGTGCGGGCACCCGGGGCAGAAGGAGGGGGTGCGCGGGGGTACGGCTGCGGCTGCGGGTACCGGGGCCAGGAGGTCGAGTTCGGTCTGGAGCTTCAAGTCGTTGACGGGCAGGTCTGCGTCCAGCGCGGCAAATAGGCGCGCCAGAGTCTGGATGATAAGCGAGGGGTGCAACCCCTGGACATCGGCAAAGCCCGGTTCGCCACCGGGGAAGCGCTTGCCCCACAGATCGATGCCGAGGTCTTTATGCCGCGCCAGTTCGGTGGCGACCTGGGGTTCGATAAAGGGGCGTCGTTCTTCGACTATGCAAAAGATTTGCGCCTGTTGGGCGAAGCGTTTGAGTATCTCGGGATCTACGGGGTAAGTAATGCCCAGTTTCAGGATGGGAAAACGGCCGCTCAGCCCTAAGATCTGCAGCGCGTGTTCCAAGTAGCTATAGGCTAGGCCGGAGGTGATAAAGCCCAGCGGTTGGGGTGCGAAATCGGTGGGATAGAGGATCTGGTTGATCCCCATCTCGCGCACCAGTTGCCACAACTTGGGATAGCGTTGATGGATGACTTCGCGCTCTTTGCGCGCGGTGACAGGGGGGATGATAACGCGGTCGTCGGAGGCGATGGCGCTGGGGTCGATGGTGATGCGCTGCCGGCGGTTGAGGGCGGGAAAGCGATTGGGATAAACTTCGACGCTGCCGCCGCCGTCGGCCTGGTTGGAGGTGACCAGATAGGTCAGGTAGAGGCGAGAACGCCGCGAAAGCTCAAAGCCCTGTCCGATCCAATCCTTAATCTCCTGGAAGGTCGCCGGCTCGAGAACGGGCATGTAGAGGTGCTGGGAGAGGAAGCGCGAGTCGGCCGGCACCTGGGTGCCTTCGGACCAGGTATCGTCGCCGACGACGACCAGGGCACCCCCAGTGGGCGAAGCGCCGGCCATATTGCCCAGGGCCAAGCCATCGGCGGCGACGTGCAAGCCGACATTCTTCATCACCGCCATCGCGCGGATGCCCTGCATCTGCGATCCGTTGAGGCGGGCGGCGGCCAGGGCTTCGTTGTTGGCGATCTGGGCGACGATGCCGCGTTCGTTAAAGAGGTCTTTGTTGTTTTCGAGGGTTTCGAAGAGTTCGGCTAGGGGCGAGCCGGGGTAGCCGGTAATGGCACCGACCTGGCTTTCTAGGGCACCCTTGACGATGAGCTCGTTGCCGGTGAAGATGCCCGTGCCGTGTTCGAGTAGGAAGCGGGGATCCATAGTAATATCTGATCAATCACTGTGAAGTTGGGGTAAAATTATACGAGGGGTTTGAGCAATTGTCAAGTTTTATGCCGCAAAGTGCTAAGTATTTAATTATATAAAATTTATGGAAGAGACAAAAAGAATTGCGCTAGGGCGTTGGCAATCTGTTGAGATCGGTGCATTCGCGTTTTGTACGGAGCGCGTCGACTAGGAATTTAGCGGTCCAATTGGGCAGTGCGTAGGGCACATAGTCTCCCCAGATGGGTTGAGAAGCGGGAATGCCGCCGCGCAAACCCGGATGGCGGCTGTTCAATAATTGGCTGGCCTTGACCTGCTCGATGAGCGCCAGGGCAGGTTGCGCGGTTTGCGTTGCGCCGAGGTTGTGGAGTTTGAGTAAGACGATGGCCAGTTGTGCATTGCCGGGGAGGCAGGAATGCGCGGAGGCCGCTGCCCAGGTTTCGTCCAACGCGGCGGGGAGTCGGGCCGGGGGGACTTGCAACTGAGCCGTCTGGGCCTGGAGGATGTGCCGGGTGTCGGTGGCGACGAGATCGCACAATGGCCGTCGCCAGGGATCGCCGAGCGCCAAGCCGCATTCGAGCAGACCGCGCAGCGTATAGGCGATGGTGTGGGTAATGGGTGTTTGACCTGGTTCGAGGGCCATATGGGCGTAGCCTCCGCCGGGTCGGCGTTGGGTCTCAAGCCAGTGGAGAAAGCGTTCGGCCGCCTCCCGATAACGCGGCTGATCGGTAAGAGCATAAACTTCCAATAATGGCCAGGCCACCCGGGTGTGATAGGCGCGCGGGGCGGCGAGGTAGGTGTGTCGGCTCCACTTGCCGTCGGCATCCTGCATCTCGAGCAGCCAGTCGGCGGCGCGGATGGCCGCCTGGAGGAAGCGCTCCTCGGTCGTCGCGCGGTAGAGGGCGGCCCAGCCGAGGATGACCTGGCCGGTGTTGAAGACGATGGGATAGTCGTTGAGGCCGATGCCGCCGCGCACCCCGCCCGCGGGCAATTGCACCGCGATTTCCCACTCGCCCAGCGCCAGGGCCCGGTCGCCGAATCCGGCGGCGAGCAGGGTCGGGATGATATAGCCGGTCGTCTCCGGATAGGGGGGCATCCAACCGCGTTTGAAGAAATAGCCGGCCGAGACGCCGCCCGCGACAGCGTCTTGGGCGCGGCAGAGCCAGGCGAGGGCGGCGGTGCGGTGTTCTTCGTCGTCGCGAGTGGAGGGACGCGTATTGCGCCGGTCGCGCCAGCGGGCGGACCAGTGGCTCGGGCGACTTATCAGCCGCAGGTTTTCGCAGATGGAAACGAGTTGTCGTTTCAATTTGTGCCAGGTGGTGGGTTGGTGTGGATTCGCTTGACTGTATATTATAACGGATGTTTGATTTTGCGCACGATTGCCAGAGGATGGGGGGATGATCAAGCGGATCCTGCGCGGCTTGTTGCCCGCCGCGGTATACGGGGCGGGCAGGGGGGGGCTGCAATATTACCGCCAACAGCGCCAGACGCTTGCACCCAGGCTTGGGGAGGATGCTTGTCGCCGCCTGCTCGCCGATGAGTTGGGGCTTGCTCGCGGCGATATTGCCTTTGTCCACAGTTCGGTCGACCGACTCAATCTCGACTTTCCCTTCTTCAAATTACTCGGTCTCTTGCGTCAGGCTGTGGGCGCAGAGGGGACGCTGCTCTTTCCCGCCAGCCAATTGGTGGAGCGGCCCGAAACCTGGTTGGCGCGGGGCGAGGTCTTCGACCTCAGGCGCAGTCCGACCGCGATGGGCCTGTTGCCCGAGCTGTCCCGGCGGCAGCGCGGGGCCGCGCGCAGTTTGCATCCGACCCACTCGGTGGTGGCGCTGGGGCCCAAAGCCGGTGAATTGGTGGCGGAGCACCACTGCGCCCCCGAGCCGTGCGGGGCACGCAGTCCATACTACAAAGTCGCAGAGCGGGGCGGGATCGTCGTGGGTTTGGGCGTCGACGCCGATATCCTGACCATGGTGCACTGCGTCGATGATATACTCGGCGCGGGCTTCCCGGTTGCGACCTGTAGATCGGGTCTGTACCAAGCCCGGGTTGTGGATGAGGCGGAGTGCCAACGCGAGGTCGAGACGCTGGTGCGGCATCCGCGGATTCGCTTTCGGCGGATGCTGCGCTTTTTGGATGCCCATATCGACGAGGGGATCTGTCGGCGGTTTCGCCTCGGTGGCGCGCCATTTTATCGGGTGGATGCCGGTGCCTTATACGGGCGGATGCGAGCATTGGCCGAACGAGGGGTGACGATCTACTGGCGGGGCATCCACCGCACGAGCCGCTTTGAACCCCTCTTGAGCCAGGTGGCGGAGAGATTAGAAACGAGATAAGCTTTGCAACGACGCGAGCAAATTTTAATACTCATCGATGCGGCGATCGACGAGCTCAACTTACAACGCGATCCCGGTGCGCAGTTGCGCAAGGGGGCGGACGCACCGCTCTTTGGTCGGGATGGGCCGCTCGACTCGCTGGGCTTCGTCAACTTGATCGCGGATCTCGAAGGGCGGTTGGAGGCGGAATTCGGCGCGTGGGTCAATCTCGCCGATGAGGCGTTGCTCGAGCGCGAAGAAAGCCCCTTTCAAAGCACCGGGCTCTTGGCCGATTATATCGATGGAGTCCTATGAGCGATAGCGCGTGTCTGCTCTTGGCCGATTTCAATAGCGGCAACCTGGCCGCTTATTTGCGCAATGACGATGCAGCACCCGTCGTCGAGGTCGTCGAAGCGCCCTATGACCAGGTAATGCCCATTCTTGCCGATGGCGACCATCCGTGCTGGGGACAACAAGCTCAGCACGCGGTGGTGTGGACACGTCCCGAAGGGGTGAGTCCGACCTTTGCCGGGATGCTGCATGGCGGGGTGGTCGATCTAGGGCGTCTGGCAGCGGAGGTCGACCACTATGCCGAACTCCTCGTCGCCGCCGGCCCGCGGGTGCGCCTGCTCTGTGTGCCGACCTGGGTCGTGCCGCCCCATCGCCGCGGCCTCGGCATGGCGGATCTAAGGCCCGGGGGCATCGCCCATGCCCTGCTGGCGATGAATAGTCGGCTGATCGCGGCGTTGGGCAGCGATCCCCGGGTCTACGTCATCGATGCGCAACGATGGTGCGCCAAAGCCGGGGACCAGGCCTTCGACCCCAGGCTCTGGTATATGGCTAAGATCGCCTTCGGCAACGAGGTGTTCAAGGCGGCGGTACCCGATCTGAAGGCCGCGTTTCGCGGGGTTGATGGCCGCGCGAAAAAGCTGGTGGTCGTCGATTTGGACGATACGCTATGGGGTGGGGTCGTCGGTGAGGTGGGGGTCGAGGGATTGGTATTGGGTGGGCACGATCGCGCCGGTGAGGCCTTTATC
>JAYYUU010000117.1:0-5072 GCA_036343835.1 Candidatus Latescibacterota bacterium
ATTCTCCCCCGCCCCCCGCACCCCCGCGTCCTCGCCCCGTTTGGCGCCCCCCCCGATCCCGACTCTTAGAGCCCCCCCCAAAAACCCATCCACGCCCAAAAAAAAAAGGCCACCCCCAACCAAACTCACTCCGGCGATGGAGCAGTACATGCACTTCAAGCGCCAACACCAGGACGCCATCCTGTTCTTTCGCATGGGTGATTTTTACGAGATGTTCTACGACGACGCCAAAGAGGCCTCGCAATTACTGGGCCTGACCTTGACCGCGCGCAACCACGGCAAAACCTCCGGCGACGTGCCCTTAGCCGGCGTGCCCCACCACGCCATGGAAGGTTATTTGGCCAAACTCATCCAGCTCGGTCGCAAAGTCGCCATCTGTGAGCAGGTCGAAGACCCCAAACAGGCCAAGGGCGTCGTCAAACGCGACGTGGTCCAGGTCGTCTCGCCGGGCACCGCGCTCTCCGACGCGTTACTCGACCAGCAGCGCAACAACTTCCTCGTCGGGCTCTGTCCCCATCCCGTATCGGAGATGGGCGCATCGCGCGTCGGGCTCGCCAGCGTCGACCTATCGACCGGCGATTTCACCCTCGACGAAGTGCCATCGGGCGACCTCACCGACGAATTGGCAAGCCTCGCTCCGGCCGAGTTACTCCTCGCTGCAGGCACCGACGAGGCCTTTGTCGAAGAGCTGCAAAACGCCCTACCGCGCGTGGCCCTCAGCCGCATCGAAGACTGGCACTTCGCAGCCGGTACGGCTTATGAGATGCTGACTGACCAACTCCAGGTCCAGTCGCTCAAGGGCTTTGGCTGCGAAGACCTCGCCGCCGCCATCCGCGCCGGCGGGGCCGTCGTCGCCTATTTGCGCGACAATCAGCGCGGAGCCGTCGAGCACATCAACCGTCTCCAGCGCAAACACCGCGAACACTTTGCACTCATCGACGCCACCGCCCAGCGCAACCTCGAACTTTTGGCCAACCAGCAGGACGGGGGCCGCACCAACACTCTGCTCGAAGTTCTCGACCGCAGCCGCACTCCCATGGGCGCGCGTCTTATGCGCCAATGGGTGATCCAACCCCTTAAAGATCCCGCCTTAATCGAGGCCCGCCTGGAAGCCGTCGACGAACTGCTAACGCAACGCGACACCCGCCACAACCTGCGCCAGCTCCTCGAGCGGGTCGGCGATCTCGAGCGGCTGATGGCGCGGATCTGCTGCCAGCGGGCCAATGGCCGCGATATGGTAGCCCTCGCCCGCTCGCTCGCCCTTGCGCCCGATATCGGCTCAGCGCTCGCAGCGGCGCACAGCCCGCTATTGCAGGAGTTGCGCGACGAGGGGCTACCCGATGTCTCGGCGCTGGTCGACGAGATCCTCTCGGCGCTGGTCGACGAGCCACCCGCGACCCTGACCGACGGCGGGCTGATCCGCGACGGCTATCGCGAAAAGGTCGACGAATTGCGACAGATCGCCAGCGGTGGCAAGGACTATATCGCCCGCCTGCAGACCACCGAGCGCGAGCGCACCGGCATCGCCTCGCTCAAGATCGGCTACAACCAGGTCTTCGGCTATTATATCGAAATCAGCAAGGCCAATCTCGACAAGGCCCCCGAGGAATACCACCGCAAACAGACCCTGACCAACGCCGAGCGCTTTATCACTCCCGAGCTCAAGGAATACGAGGAAAAGGTCATCGGTGCCGAAGATCGGCTCAAGGAGCTCGAAAATGAGCTCTTCCTCAAGCTCAGGGACCGCGCTGCCGTGTGGACGCCGCAGGTCCAGCAGATCGCCCGCGCCCTGGCGCGCGTCGACGTGCTGTGCTCGCTGGCGGAAGTCGCCGAGAGCGAAGCCTATGTCCGGCCCCAGATCGACGCTGGCACCGCAATCGAAATCCGCGACGGCCGCCACCCCGTCGTCGAGCGCCAGCTGCGCGACGGCCGCTTCGTGCCCAACGACACGCGCCTCGATGCCGCCGGGGCGCAGATCCTGCTGATCACCGGGCCCAATATGGCCGGCAAGAGCACCATCATCCGCCAAGTCGGGCTGGTGGTAGTGATGGCGCAGCTGGGCAGCTTCGTCCCCGCGCAGAAGGCCTCCATCGGCGTCGTCGACCGCATCTTCACCCGCGTCGGCGCCTCCGACAATCTCGCCCGCGGCGAGAGCACCTTTATGGTCGAGATGAACGAGGCGGCCAATATCCTCAACAACGCCACCAGCAAAAGCCTGATCCTGATGGACGAGCTCGGCCGTGGCACCAGCACCTTCGATGGCCTGAGCATCGCCTGGTCGATCGTCGAGTATCTACACCAGCGCCCCGACGCGCATCCGCGCACCCTCTTCGCCACCCACTACCACGAGATGACCGAGCTCGCAAGCCACCTCGAGCGCGTCGTCAATTTCAACGTCCAGGTCCGCGAGGAAGGCGATCGCGTGATCTTCCTGCACCGCCTGGCCCCGGGGCCCGCCGACCAGAGCTACGGCATCAACGTCGCGCAGATGGCCGGGATGCCACCCCAGGTCGTCGACCGCGCCAAGGAAATCCTCTCCCGTCTCGAAAAGGAACAGATCGACACCGGGGGCATCCACGACGGACGCAATGGCCATTCGGCACTTCCCGAGCCCGCAGCGCCACCTGACGCCCCCCCATCCGAGCCCGAAACACCCAAATCCGAATCGCAACTCAAGCTGTTTCCCACCGCGCCCGACGCGCCGTGGGCGGCGGAATTGCTGGATATGGACCTCAGCCAAATCACCCCGCTCCAGGCCCTGCTCAAACTCAACGAATGGAAAGAAAAAATGCGCGATGAAGGGCCCCGCAGATGAATTCAGGAAGGATTAAAGAGTTCCGCCCCGTACGCCGAAATAGATAACACCATGCCCACACCTACCAATCGCCTTACCCGCCTGCAGAAGATCGCCATTTTCCTCATCGTTATGGGCGAGGACAAGGCGCGCGAGATCCTCGGCGATCTCGACCTGGAGACCATCGAGTCCATCAACGCCGCCATGCAGAGCCTGAAGGATATCACGCCCCAGGAAAAGGCGGCGACGATGATTGAATTCGGGGATTTCTTCTACAAGGACAAACCCCTCTCCACCAAGCTCAAAGAGCCGGCGAAGAAGCAGGGGCCGGCCAAAAAGGCACCGGCCAAAAAACAGGCTAAAAAGCCGATAGAGAAAGCACTACCCGTCGTCCCCTTAGCCGAGCTGGACGAAAAGACCATCGCCGAGACGCTGTCCAAACTCAAGGACAAGATCGACCCCGGCAAAATCGACTGGGGCAAAGCCGGCTACAACTTCGGCGAGGGCTTGAGCGGGTCGGGCAAGCGGCCGCGTTAATTATCCTCATCGGTCAGCAGACCGAGTTCCTCGATCCGCTCCGCCACGGCGCGGGAGATATAGCCGAGGAAACCCAGCGCCAGCGCCAGCTGTCCCAATAATATTGCAGTAGTCACAGCATAGTCCTCCTCTCAAAGGTCTATACCGACAGCAGCAAAGCGCGAGCCAGATTGCAATATATCCCACAAGTCATTTACTTACAGGTAGTAATAAATCTCTACCAATCTGGCCAATTGCCGCGGAAGGGAAGACGAATCCAACCGCCCTGCGAGTATTTTTCCCATGCCCGATAAAGAAACCGATCTGATCTGGGGGCGGCATCCCGTCTTAGAGGCGCTGCGCGCCAAACGACCCCTCCGCCGCCTGCTCGTCGCCAAGGGCGCGCGCGGTCCGATAATCGACGAGATCTTCGACCTGGCCCGCCAGGCGCACATCCCCTACGACCTGCGCGACAAGACCCAACTCGACCACCTCGCCGGCCCCCGCCACCAGAGCGTCGTCGCCTACCAGGCGGTGGCCACCTACGCCGACTTCGACCAATTGCTCGCCGGTCTGCCGGAGTCCAGTGCCTTCTTAGTCTTCCTCGACCAGATCCAGGACCCGCACAATCTCGGCGCCATTATCCGCTCGGCCCACGCCCTCGGCGCCCAGGGGATCGTCGTGCCCGAGCGCGAGGCCGCCGGCCTCTCCCCCGCCGCACTCAAAGCCTCCGCCGGTGCCGCCCACCACCTGCCCGTCTGCCGGGTCGCCAATTTGCAAAAGGCACTGCAAAAAACCGCCGACCGCGGTCTCTTTATCGCCGGTCTCGACGCGGCGGGCGACCGCGACTTTACCGAGATCGACTTCGCCCAAGCCTGCGCGCTGGTCATCGGCAGCGAAGGCAAGGGGCTGCGCCGCATGGTGCAAAAGCGCTGCGACGCGCTCTTGCAGATCCCCATGGCCGCCGATTCGGTCGGCTCGTTCAACGCCTCGGTGGCCGCCGGCATCGTCCTCTACGAAGTCTTCCGCCAGCGCCAATGACCATCCGCCTCCTGGCGTTCTGTCTCACCCTCGCCGGTCCGCTCCACGCCCAGGAAAAACCGAGCGAGCTGGAGCAAGCCCGCGCCCTGCTCGCCGAGGCCCGCGGCAGCGACAAGAACAAAGGCTTCGAATACCAGGCCACCTATATGCACTACTACGAGGTCGGCGACTCGATCTTGCTGCAAGGCCAGGCCGTGATCCTGTACAAAGGAGCCAAACTCGAGGCGGCCGAAATGGTCTTCCGCCGCCAGTTCGACCAGGTCGAAGCGCGGGCGATGCTCGATTCGAGCGGGCGCATCATCGGCCGACCCGTATTGCGCAAGGGCGACGAGACCCTGCGCGGCGAGCGGATACTCTACGACCTCGAGACCGAGCAGGGCACCATCCTCTCAGGCCAGATCCACCGCGACAAGGACTTCTACGCCGGCCGCGTGATCCAGACCCGCTCCACCCGCGAGTTCCACGTGCACCAAGGCTCCTATACCACCTGCGACAGGGACCATCCCCACTTCGACTTCTACAGCCCGCGGATCAAGGTCCTCGTCGGCGAAATGGCCGTGGCGCGCCCGGTTTATTTTCGCATTAAGGAGCGGCGATTATTCTGGATCCCCTTCTACGTGTTCTCCCTGCGCGAGGACCGCCAATCGGGCATCTTGACCCCCAGCTTCGGCAACCGGCCCCTGAGTTTTGGCTCGGAGCAGAGCGAATGGGAACTGCGCAA
>JAYYUU010000118.1:0-6442 GCA_036343835.1 Candidatus Latescibacterota bacterium
ACGACCACTTCGCGCCACAGGGCACCACCTTCTGGTTCGTCTACCCCGATCGCAACGAGGCTCCCGACGCGATTCGCCGCCATCGCCAGGAATACAACCTGAAGGGCCAGGTCGCCCGCGATATCCACCACACCCTGGTCAAAAGGGTCGGTGCCACCGTCACCCCCGAAGCCGTCGTCTTCGGCTCCCGCGGCAATATCATCTACCGGGGTCGCATCGACGATCGCTACACTGCCTTAGACCAGGCCCGCCCCCAGGCCACCCAGCACGACCTCGCCCTGGCCCTCGCAGCCGCGCTCGCCGGCCGCACGCCCGACAATAGCGACGCCCGAGCTATCGGTTGCAATATCGCCAGTCTGCAATGAGGGGAACACGCTGCGCTAGCCGGCCTTGAGCAACGCCAGACCCCGCTCGCCAAAAATATGGGCCTCGCACCGGAGCCACCGCTGCGGGGCGGTCTTGTGCTCAGCCCCCGCCCAGGGCCGTCGACACCCCCAGCACCAGCTGTCGCCCAGCCGGGTAGTTGCGCCCGTTGAGCGAAATGCGGACGGCGACCTCTAAGGCGGTGCGCTCGTCGATGGCATAGAGCAGGACGGGCGTGAAGAAGGTGATGCGCTTGATCTGCGAGCGGTTGAGCAAAAAGCCGAATTCGAGCGCTGGGTCGCTGCGCAGCATCTCGTATTTGCCCATCAACGTCAGTTTGCGCGTGATATGATAGCCCAAGTCGGCGTTGAGCAACCATTCGTCGCCCGGATCGCGGTCGATCTCGTCGTTCTTGGTCCGCACCCGATAACCGAGATCGACATTGCCGTAAAGCGGCAATGGCCAGAAGGAACGGCCCAGTTGCGCGACGAAATCGCAATCCCACTGGCCCTCGCCCACCGGAATCAGCCCATCCTCGTTTTTGAACTCTCCCGTCGGCATTTTGACGCCGGTCTTGACGGTCAACAGCAAGGGTTTGTCCAGCAAGCGAAATTTGGCAAAGACGCGGATATCGCTCAGTCCCGCATCCGCAACCGGTCCGAGATTGACCCGTGTCTCGTCACCGAAAGTCTGATCGAAATAGGAGATCTGTACGCCGATATCGATCCGGTCGCTCAACCCGTAAAAGCCCTCGACAAAAAGTGCCTTGGACTCGTATTCCCCATTGAAATTATAACGGGCGCGCTCGCCGACACCGACGACCCGGCCATCGATGAGCTGTGAATTGGCCAGATACCACTCGTTGGTCGTCTGCTGAAAATAAGTGGCCTGGCCCTAGGAGCGTCCCTTGGGCAGGGTCCAGGCCCCGGCGTCGGCGTCGACGACCGCACCCAGTAGCGCCAGGCCGACAATCGCACCATATCTGATCATAGTACTTCCCTTCTACGCATATCGGTTCGCCCCTTAGATGAATCGAAGGACCAGCGGGTTTCGGCGGTAGCTCCATTGCCACAATTTCTGCAGATCGGTATATCTAGGGGTGAGCTGAGATTCACCACTTCCGCAAGGCAGCCCCCATGGCCATCTAGGCAAAAGATATCATGCACACCGACCTCGATTGCGTCCGCACCCATATGTCCGTCGGCCAACTGGCGAAGTTTCTCCAGGAACGCAGTATTCGCGGTGCACCGGTCCTCGACGCCAAGGGCCGGCTGGTGGGCGTGGTATCCGTCTCGGATATCGTCTTCCGCAGCAATTCCATCGGCGAGGATAGCGTCATCCTCGAATCGGATTTTCAGCTCTCCTTCGACGCCGATGTCGACCAGGACTGGTCCGAATTCGACGCCGGGGATCTCAACGACACGCCGATTGAGGAGATCATGTCCACCCTGGTCGTCAGCGCCGAGCCCGACGCTTCGCTCGCCGAACTGGCCGGACTGATGCACGACCGGCACATCCACCGCGTGGTCATCGTCGCCGGCGAAAAACTGGTCGGTCTCGTCACCACCTCGGATATCCTCAAAGCGATCAAAGAGGGCAAGGTTTCCTGACGTCGTCTGGCGCGGCTCTATCGCTCCGCGTTGTATTCCAGGGGCATTTGCGTATTTTTAATACGTGCGCATACTGACCCTGGGACTCAACCACCGCACCGCGCCGGTGGAAATTCGCGAACGTCTGGCCTTCCCCGCCGCCGACCAGCCCTCGGCCCTCGGCCGCCTGATCCAGGACTACGGCCTCAGCGAAGCGGCAATCCTCTCCACCTGCAACCGCTCCGAGCTCTACCTCGCCGCCGCCGACGACCACGGCCTCGACGAGGCGCGCCGCTTTCTCGCCGAAAGCCAGGGCGTCGATGTCCAAACCCTCAAATCGCACTTCTACCAGCTCAGCGACTCCGCCGCTGCCGTCCACCTCTTCCGCGTCGCTAGCGGCATCGACTCGCTCGTCATCGGCGAATCGCAGATCCTATCCCAGGTGCGTCAGACCCTCGAGACGGCGCAGCAGAACGGCTCGGCCCGCCTGCTGCTCAACGAGCTCTTCCAGCGCTCTTTGCGGGTGGGCAAGCGCGCCCGCGCCGAAACCGATATCGGCCGCGGCCGGCTCTCGATAAGTACCGCCGCCGTCGAGCTGGCCAGCCAGGTCTTTGAAAATTTGGCGAGCTGCCGCGCGCTCTTGATCGGGGCCGGCGAAATGGGCGAACTCACCGCCCAATATCTGGTCGACGGCGGCGTCGAGCACCTGCACGTCATCAATCGCACCTATGCGCGCGCCGCAGAGCTGGCCCGGCACTTCGGCGGCGAGGCCGCGCCCTTCGACGCGCTGAGCGTGCAGCTGGCCGCCGTCGACATCGTCATCTCCTCGACCGCCGCCGCCGACCCCGTCATCCGGCCCGACGACCTGCGCGCCGCCATGCGCGCGCGGCGTGGACGCCCGCTCTTCCTCATCGACATCGCCGTGCCGCGCGACATCGATCCCGCCGTGCGCGACATCGACAATGTCTTCCTCTTCGACATCGACGATCTCGAGCAAGTCGTCGCGGCCAACCGCCAGGAGCGCGAGCGCGAGATCCACCGGGTGCAGGACATCATCGACGACGAGCTCGTGCAGTTTCTGCACTGGTTTAACGCTTTGGGCACCGGCCCACTGATCCGCGATTTGCGCCAGCGCGCCGCCCTATTGCAGGAGCAGGAGCTCGCGCGCTGGACGGCCAAGCTCGGCCAGCTCTCCGCCGCCGACCGCAAACTCGTCGAGGGCATCCTGCGCAGCTATGCCAACAAGCTGCTGCACGACCCCTTGGTGCAGATCCGCGAATTCGCCAACGACGACGAGGGCTACCTCCGCCTCGACACCGTGCGCCGCCTCTTCCAACTCGGCGATGCAGCTCCGCCCGCAGAGGACGAGTCTTGACCACCGCCTGCATGATCACCCTCGGCATCGCCCTGGCGCTCTACCTCGCCGCCGCGCTGCTCTTCCAGGGGCAGTTCCTCTTGCGCAAAAACAACTGGGAGGCGCTGGGCCGCAATAGCCTGGGGCTGGGCCTGGTCGTGCATCTGATCGGCATGATCTTGCACCTGGCCCTCTCGGGCCTGTCGCCCTTCACCAGCATGCTGGTGATCGTCTCCTGGCTGATCATCGCCCTGATCGTCGCCAGCCTGCTCGCCGAGCGCTACGCCCGCGTGCGTCACCTCGGGCTCTTGTCGGCACCGCTGGCCTTCTTCGGCCTGCTCTACCCGCTGCTCTTGCCCCTCCGCTTCGCAGAGGCCGAGTCGATCCTGGTCGAATATCCCTTTCTGGGCGTCCACGTGGTGCTGACGCTTTTAGGCCATGTCGGCTTCGCGCTCTCCTGCTGCGCGGCAGTCGTCTACCTGGTCCAGCACCAGGCGCTCAAAAAAGGCCGGCTCAACCGCTATCTGCCGCCGCTCGACACCTCGGGCGAAGCCGCCTTCCTTTTCGCCGCCGGTGGTTTCTCGCTCTTTACGCTGGGTTTGGTGATGGGTGTAATCTGGTTATTCGGCGCACCGGGAGAATATCTCGGCGGCGAGGACACCAAGATCTGGATGGCCCTGCCGACCTGGCTGGTCTTCGCCGTCTACCTCTATCTGCGCGGGATCGGCGGGCAACACGGACGCCGCCTCAAGTGGCTGGTGATCGCGGGCTTCCTGCTGGGGCTGATCAATCTGCTGGGGGTGCGTCACGACTTCGACGAGGAGCAGGCGCAGTCGGGACTAACTCGCGCGGCCCAACTCACACGCCAATAGCGGCGTCTCCATCTCATCGCGGGTCAATCCGCCGTGGTTGCCGTAAAACTTCTGCTCGTAGACGCCGCCGCCCCACCACCAGACCGTCTCGCCCGCATAGGGCAAAATCACCAGATCGCCCGCCCGCGCTATAAACCTCTCCGCCACCGGACCCGGACCGAAATACCCCTCCGCCACCATCTCCTCTACCCGCCGCACTGCAGCACGACCCTCCAACCGCGCGGCGAAGAAACCCTGCGCCTCGTCGAGCAACCCTTCTTCGATATAGAGGAACATATCGCGCGGCGACCCGGCCGGCACTAGCAAAGCGCCTTGCGCATTGCGGCGCAAAAAGTGCTCGTAACCCGCAAACTCCGCGCGCTCGTCAATATAGACCGTCGTCCTGGGATCGACCGCGGTCATCCCGTGGTCGGCGGTTACCAACAAGAGCGCATCCTCGTGCTGGCCAGCGACCTGCTGCAAAAACAGCCGATCCGCATTGTGCAGGAAGGCGTCCACCTCGGCCACGAACTGGGGCGACTCGGGGCCGTGGTCGTGGCCGACCCCATCGATGCCGTCGAAGTAGAGAAAGAAATAGGCCGGGCCCTCCACCTCGTCGAGCAAGAGTCGCAGATTGGTCAACGCCGAAGGCAAGGTGCGATAGGGGTGCTTTTCGGCACCGCGAAAAGTCCACTTGGAATAGGGAGATTTGAAGTGCTCGCCGGGCTGGAAGACATGCGAAGTCACCCCGGCTGCGGCCAACTCCTGGTACAGCGTCCCGGGCGGCAGGATCTTTTCCGGTGCGATCTCGAGCGAGCCTCGATCCGGCGAGTCGCCCATGGCGTAGAGCAGCGGTTTGATAATCGCGTCTGCTTCGGGCTCGTAGTACTGCCACTCGAACACCCCGCTCTGCACCGGCGGCAGCCCCGTCTGCATACAGGTCACGTGCGCCGCGGTCGTCGAGGGAAATTGCGCGGTGATCTGCTCTACGGTACCCCGCTCGCCGAAGTGCCGCAAAAAAGCATAGCGCTCGCGGCGCGGCGCGAAGAAGCGCCAGCCGAAGGCGTCGATGAAAAACAGCAGTACCTTCTGGTAGCGGCCCTCCACCAGCCCCGTCGCGCCCTGCCCGGTTAAGAGCCGGCGAATCGTCTGCGGCAAATCGGCGAAACAGCCCGCACCATAGCGCGGACGGATAAAATCCGGAGGATCTACCCCCACGTTAATGGCCAACGACGAGGACCTGCTTGTCCATCGCCGGGTTACCCGCACCGTTTTGTTCGTTTTCCATCTGCGCAAAAATTCCTTATTTAGCCGTCAATAAAGCCACCTGCGCCTCAAATACCAGCAAGACTTGGTCAATATCTTCTCGCAGCCGCTCGCACGCGGCCGGAACCCCCTCCAGCTCACTACTTATCCCCAGCTCCTCCAACTCGGCGGTGGTCTGCGCGGCTCGAATAAAACGCAAGGTACTGAGCATGCCTCGGAAACGGTGGGCCGCTTTGGTCAACTGCTCTGCGTCGCCCTCTGCGATGGCGGTGTCGATTCGCTGCAAATAAACGGGATACTCCCTGGCAAACCTCGCCGCCATCTGCTGCAACAACGCGCCATCGCCCTCGGTGTCCCGCACTAGGCCGGCACGTCGAAGAGCAGGGTAGTCATACCGAGGATGGCGTTCATCGGCGTGCGGATCTCGTGGCTCATATTGGCGAGAAAAAGACTCTTGGCTGCATTGGCCTGCTCGGCGACGATCAAGGCCTCTTGCAATTCCTGCTGCGTTTCCTCCAGCTCGCGCTGCAAGCTGAGCGCGTTGCCGACCAGGTTTTGCAAGAGCTGGCGCAACTGGACGGGGTTGGCCTGCACCGTGGGCAGTTCACCGCAGTGCACCTGTCACAATTCGCCGCCACTTGGCGAAATCGCAAAGCCGACCGCCGTCAACAGCGAGCAGAGGACTGCCGCCGCCCAGACCGCTCTGCTCCGCTGCGTGAAGTAGACGATCCAGACGACGAGGATATCGGAAACTGCCGCGGCCACGCCCAGCTCTATGCCCACGTCCAAGGCCAAGGATCCCGACCGCGATCACAGTCGCCAGGCCGAGTATCGCATTATTGTTCATTGGCTGACAGTCCCCTCCACATTCATTGGTTCGCCGAACCCGCGCCCGACCTCTTAGCCGGAAAACCGACGCTCGCCGTCCAACACCGCCCGCACCGAAGCCAGCAGATCCACCACATTAAACGGCTTCTCGATAAAGTCGGAATCCGCGTTCAGATGGCCTCCGTTCCGGC
>JAYYUU010000119.1:0-6082 GCA_036343835.1 Candidatus Latescibacterota bacterium
AAAGGCGAAGGCGGCAAGTACTACCCCACCCGCCAGGGCCTGGCCGTGCCGCTTGAGCGCGTCGACGCCTTCGCCGACCTCGTGGAGCAGTGCCGCCGTCAGTTGGAGACAACGAGCGAATAGTGATGAAGCGTACTTATGGCCGCCCGCTAGCTCGATATCGAACGGCCAGAATGAGGTGAATTATGAGCGGCAATGGCGAAGCTAAACCGCAACTGCTGTATACGCCAGAAGAGGCGGCAGCGGCATTGCGCATAGGGCGCACGTACCTATACCAGCTTAAATCAGCAAACGAAATCAGCTATATCAAGATTGGTAGAAAGCTACGCTTTCGTCGCAAAGATTTAGACGACTATATCGCCAAACTTGCTAAGAGAGCAGCCAAAGAAATCAAAAAGAACACATTCACCGTGAGGTAACATCTGTGATCAAAATGTGATCAAAAGTTGATATGAAAAGAAAATAACCACCTACGAATCATCGTAAGTGGTTATTTTTTATGGCTCCGCGGGTAGGACTCGAACCTACGACCAAGTGGTTAACAGCCACCCGCTCTGCCAGCTGAGCTACCGCGGATCACATCCTAAAACCGCTGTAAACGACCCAAAAAATAGACCTGACAACCCTATCTGTCAAGCCATCTACATCAATCCGAGTAGTATTCTTTTAGGGAGTCGCTGCGAGTCGGATGGCGCAGTTTTTGCAAGGCCTTCTCCTTGATCTGCCGCACCCGTTCCCGAGTCCGACCGACATAGGCCCCGATTTCCTCCAGGGTCATCGGCTCGTGCCCATCTAGCCCATAATACATCTTCAGCACCCGGGCCTCGCCCTCGGTCAGGGCGTGCATCGCACTGCCTATCTCGGCTTTGAGCTCGTCGCTGGAGAGGATTTCATCGCTCGAAGGCAGGCTGTCATCGGGAATCAGGTCGCCATAACAGCGATCCGGCTCCGAATCATCGCAGGGCGTCTCCAGTGAAACCGGCCGCTGGGCCAATCGCAACAGTAGATCCATATCACCAGGCTCGACTTCGAGTTCATCGGCAATTTCTTCTACTTCCGGCGGGCGGCCCAGTCGCTGTTCGAGCTTGTTGAATACTTTGTTGACGCGGGTTAGTTCGCCGATGCGATTGAGCGGCAAGCGGACGATCCGCGACTGTTCGGCTAAAGCTTGCAGGATCGACTGGCGGATCCACCACACGGCATAAGAGATAAATTTGAAGCCCTTGGTGCCATCAAAGCGCTTGGCGGCAATGATCAATCCGAGGTTGCCCTCGTTGATCAGA
Organism: Candidatus Latescibacterota bacterium; assembly: GCA_036343835.1. Classification (GTDB taxonomy): domain Bacteria; phylum Latescibacterota; class UBA2968; order UBA8231; family UBA8231. Next base: position 1,284 of record JAYYUU010000119.1, read on the forward strand.
TCCGATAGCGGCAAGCCCAGATTCTGATATTGCTTCGCCACGCTGACGACGAATCGGAGATTGGCTTTGACCAGATCGGATAATGCGTCCTCGTCCCCCCCTTTTATTTGTTTGGCAATGGCTACTTCTGCTTCTGACGAAAGCCCAACAGAATCTTCGATCTCGTGGAAATACTGGTCGACGAGAGAATCGGTCTGCAAGGTAGTCATAACTTGACGCCTCCTATTGCTAATGAGCCAATGTGGGGACTCGTGGCTGCATTAAGCTATGCTAGTACCTGGTGTATTGAACTGTACGTACAGGGAGTTCCGGATGCGGGGGAGGGGAGTGCATCCAAAAAAACAAGTCGGTCTAAAAGAGGACCTGGGAGCAATTAAGTCAATATATAACCTTAGCTTAATATATTTCAACAATTTTTTTACGCAAGCGCTTAGCCGCCTGCTGTAATTATTTTTTCTACTCGACCATTGCCGGCGGTATCAAAATATCCCTGCATGCCCTTCCCCACTGTCCAGCGCAGACCATCGCGCAATCGCGAATACACCACGACGGAGCCGCGTACCACTTCGACCGTAGTCGAAGCATCGAGCACGACCCGCGTGTCGAATAGCGCACCCCGCACGACGCCCTTGATGATCACGACCGGGGTCCGCATTTCGAAATCTTCGTCCAGGACCATCGTCCGCACTTTGCCCACCCGCATCTCAAAGGCAGCCTCTTCATCGTCAACTGCTACGACCTCGGTCTGATTCAACGCCTCTAAGCGGGCCTGCCCCGGCATCTCAACCACGGCTTGCATCCGCATGGTTTGCCCAGTGGGCCTCACCACACCGGCTGACCCTCCTTCAACGGCAACCCCACCCGTTGCAACCATCCCCACGCCACCACCACCCCTCTTTCCCGCCCCTTGCCCTCCGCTGAATCCCCGGCGTCCTTTATCCCCACCCCATGCAAATAGACTGATGATGCCCCACACCGCAAATATCGCCACGAGCAACACCGACCCACCGACCAACACCCCCCGATAGTTGTGCTGGTCTTCCTCCTCCACTTCTTCTTTTTCCTGCTCTTCTTCCTGCTCCTCTTGCTCTTCATCGCCATGGTCATCCGACAAGCCGGTGCGACTGACCGATCCGAAATAGGTCGTAATTTTACCTTGCTCATAGAGATGCCGTGCCATCGCCATCATGCGCTGCTGAGCCATCTCGATTTCCTGCATAGTCGATTCAGCCCAGCGCTCCTCCTCTTCGGCAATCAGCGTGCGGCGACGAGCAGAGACATTGCGGAGCAAACCCCCGTGGACCTCCTTGTCGGTCAAAAGTAAGGACTGCCCCAGGGTGTGATTATCCACCTGCACCAGCAGGGCCTGTAAATCGCGATCCGACAGACTCAGCAAATCTTCGAAGTCGAAAAGGTGATTTTGTAGCACTACAACTGACTCGTGGTCGGCATCATCGGCGATGGTAATCAGGCGACGCAATTGGCGAGTCGAATCGACCACACGCATAATCTGACAGACGGACTCGACCACCCACTCTTCGCGATTGGGCATCGCAGCTCTCAATGCTTCAACCAGCTCCCGATGCATCGGCATTAAACCAGCAGTGGCACTGAGCGGGGAAGCCTTTAGCAATTTGGCAATGACCTGTCCCTGCAGGTGGAGCGGCAAGTGGAGCAGAAGCGCAGAGCAATGGGCTTTGGACGCCGTAGCGCAGAGCATGGCTAGCAGGGCGATCAGACCGCTTAGATCCTGGCTGGCATCGGTGGATTCTGAGTCGGGACCATCCCCTTCTTCGGCATCCTCCTCAGCATCCTCTTGCTCAGACGCCTCAACGCGGACTGGAGGGGTAAAACCCGCGAGCAATTGGCGCTGATAATCTTCCACCGCCTCGCTCTCCGGATCGACGCGCCGTACTAGGTCTGCCACCTGGTCTTGCAATTGGCCACTGAGCAGTACCAGCAGCGCCGCGCGGGCGTCTTCGCCTAGTCGAGCCGCAACCAGGGCCAGACTCTGGGAGAGCTCTACCATGGCAACCCCTTCTCGTTACTCAAAACCCATTAGGCTATTGAACTACCGGAACTGCCGCCTACTCGACGCCAATCGCCTCCTTGGCCAGTTGGAGACAGCGCTCGACATCGTAGTCGCGCAGGATGGTGATTTTCTGGGTTTCCAACGAGCCTTCGGCGTGAATCGCCAGTAGCTCATTGTAGCCGCCAAATGCCGAAGCCGTCAGATCGCGCACCAGATTGATCGCCCTTAAGCGCTCCTCGGCACCGACCCCCGCACCACCGCCCAAAAATCGTTCGATATACCCCTTGGTCTCCGGATTCTCCAGATCCTCCTCCGCCGGCCCGGTGACCACCAACCCCCCGGCGATGTCCTGGACCCAGGAGACCGCCTGGTGGTAATTGTTGGCGAAGTGAAATTTGGCCAGATTGGTCAACACGATATTGGGCACGGCCGTGCCATTGTCGTTGATGCGGCAATCGTGGGCGGCGGCCAGGGTCAGCCCCCGCACCGTTTCGGCATAGGTGATGAGCTTGGTCAATTTCTCGCGCACGTGACTCGCCTTGGCGATGCCATTGTATTGGGCCAATAGCGCCGACACCCCGATAAAGAGATCGCATAGCGGTGGTTTGTAGGAGGCGGCGGTAAAGCGATGGAACTCGACAAAGGTATTGGCGAGTGGACCGGCGTATTGCCACTCCCCCTTGAGGAATACGCGCTCGTTGGGGATAAAGACATCGTCGAAAATCGTCAAGGTGTCGATCATCCGATGCTCGGTGCTGACCGGATGGTGGAACTTACTCACCGGCGGCGAGCCGAAGGGGCTGGCGATAAGCTTGAGACCAGAGGCATTGACCGGCACCGCGAAGGCGACGGCATAGGCTGCGTCCTCATCCTTGAACGCGCGGGTCGGCAAGACGATCAACTCGTCGACATAGGGGGCGCAGGTCGTGTGGGCTTTGGCACCGCGAACTACGATTCCGTCATCCCGCTCCTCGACGATATGGACGAAGTAGTCGGGGTGTTCCTGCTGCGAGGGCAAGAGGCTGCGATCGCCTTTGACATCGGTCTGCGCTACGGCTAGGCTCAGGTCGCGTTTCTTGCACTCCTCGTGGAATGCCTTGACCCGCGGGTTGTATTGCCCGCCGGCGTGATTGTCTAAATGATCGGTGACTACGTCGAGGGCGAAAAGCGCGTCGGTGCCGATCTCCTTGATCAGCAACACCACCGCGCCGCCCAAGCGCGTCGAGCGCTCGATCATCTCGCGCCGCTTGAGCAAATCCGAGCTATCGGTTGGGATCTTGAAGTAGCGACTTACCCGCTCCCCCAAACCCAGATCCATCCAGGTCATCAAATCGCGATGCTCGGGGTCCTCGGCCAGATCGAAATCCAGCGCGACGTGGTTGATCCCGATCTCCAGATCGTGATGCGTGGTCACATCCTCGACCCGTTCCCCTCGGTAGTAGACTTCGCGCCCGTCGCGCAAGCCCTCTCTGAATTCGGCGGCGCTACGCAATCCCATAAAAGCTCTTCCCTTTCAGTATTTCATCAGTTCTTTAGGGGTTTACCCGTTTTCAACATATGATCGATGCGCTGCCGCGTCGACTCGGTAGCGCAAAGCTCGAGAAAAACCTCGCGGTCTAAGTCGAGCATTGCACTGGCGGCCAGTTCCCGCGCTGCACCCCCGCCCCCGGCGAGTACCCGCGCCAGACCGCGCCCCACCACCGCGTCGTGCGCGCTGATCAACCCGTTGGCGAGTCGGTCCTCGATATCCCGATGCAAAAGCTCCAACCCCTGGTCGCCGGTCACTGGCACTGACCCCACTTCGCCCCCGGCATAACCGCTGGCGAGTAATTCGCGCGCTTTCGCCGCAGCGCGCTTGAGGAGCAAATCCTCGCCGAGGAGAATTTCGTCCTCGCTGCCGAGTAGCCCCCAGGCTTGGGCCTGGAAGGCATTGTCGCTAAATTGACCGGCGAAAATGGTAGCAAAGGCGATTTCAATGGCGTCGGCTTTCCTCCGCGCCAGCTCCATACATCCCCCACTGCCGGGAATCAGCCCGACCTTGGTCTCCACCAATCCCATGCGCAACTCCGCTGCCGCGACCCGGGCATCGGCACCCAGCGAAAACTCGCAGCCACCCCCCAAAGCCAAACCGCGCACGGCGGCGACGACGGGAAATGGCGCCTGGCGCAAAGCCTGGACTGCCTTTTGGAAATTGGCGACGAAAGCATCGAGCCCCGGCCAATCTTCCGCCTTGACGAGCCCCGCCACGTATTTGAGGTCGGCCCCGACGGAAAAGAGCGCTCCAGCCCCACAGAGCACCAGCCCGGCAAAGGGGGCTTGGTCCACCACATGATGAACGGCTGCCAGCGCCGCCGGTCCCAGGGCATTCATCTTGCCGCTAAAAACCAACGCACCGATATCCGCGTCCAATTCGACCAGGTAGGCCCCCTCATTAGACCACGCCGCTCGATCGGGATCGAGCAGCTCAAAACCACCTGCGACTTGTTGCTGGGATTCGCGTTTCAAGCTGGCCGGAGGAAAGGCGTTAGTCGAGCCGGTCGCGTCTCCGTAAAATCGTTCCTCACCAGCATCGATCAGCCGGGCGACGAGATCGGGTACGGGCTGTTGCTTTGCTGCTAGGGCATTGACGACTTCACCGACTCCGAGAAAATCCCACAACTCAAAAGGCCCAAGATCCCAGTTGAATCCCCAGCGCATCGCCTGGTCTATTTGCACGAAATCGTCGGCCATCTCCGCGGCGTGCTCGGCGGCATAGGCCAGCACTGCG
>JAYYUU010000120.1:0-5947 GCA_036343835.1 Candidatus Latescibacterota bacterium
CTGGAAGCGCGCGACCAGCACGCCATAGGCGTCGAGGTTGCCGTCCTGCGCTCGGTGGACCAGTTTTACCAGTGTCTACCACGGCTTGTTTTGCTCTTTGCGAAGGCCTGCACCTTTAAGGAGCCAGCCTGTGACGAGCGGGATAGTGCGGGATGAAGGTTTTTAGGTAAGGAAAAATAATCGGTGACCACGGGTGTTTCCAGACTGACCAAGGCCAATATCGAGGTTGGCTTGCACTTTCTCGCCGCTGGCGATCCCGATCTGGCGCAGCTATTTCACAGCAGTGGCACGCCGCCGCTGTGGAGCCGCAAGCCGGGTTTTACGACCCTGGTGCAGATCGTGCTCGAACAGCAGGTGTCTCTGGCGTCGGCGCGGGCGGTTTTCGCGCGGTTGAACGAAGCGGTGTCCGCCTTGACGCCGGCGGCGTTTCTGGCGTTGGGTGAGGATCTGAAGGCTTTGGGTTTTAGCCGGCAGAAGACGCGCTATTGCCGCGCGCTGGCGGAGAGCATTTTGACGGGGGCGCTCGACTTAAAAGCAGTGGGCCGGTTGGACGACGAGGCGGTGCGCGAGCGCTTGATGCAGGTCAAGGGGATCGGCCGCTGGACGGCGGAGATCTATCTGCTGATGGCGTTGGGGCGTCCGGATGCCTGGCCGACGGGGGATCTGGCGATCGTCAAGGCGGTGCAGCATATAAAGGGCTTAAAGGATGCGCCGTCCGGCGAGGAATTGGAGCGGATCGGCGCCGGCTGGCGGCCCTGGCGGGCGGTGGCGGCGCGGCTATTGTGGCAACATTATTTAAACGACATGCCCGATTAGACCGGCTCGACGACGATGGCCTTGGGGCCGGTGGGGCCGGTCCACTGGCAGATGCCGCAGCCGATCGCGGCGGTCGGGGTCATCCATAGCGGAGAATTAGGGCTGCAGCGGCCTGGGGGTCAACCGGCGGTGATATTGCGGGAATGGTCCGCCTATTCGCCGAAGATGAGAATCGCGCCGGCGATGAGCAGGGCGATGACGGGATAGATGACCGCGCGGGGCAGGTAGAATTTGGTGCCGCAATCGTCGTCTGCGAGAGGATCTTTGTCAGCCGTGATAAGAGATAAATTTAATGCTCGATTTGCACGAGGCAAGCGGCGCTCTAATCTTCCCAGCTGTCGATGGCGCGCAGTTCGTCGGACCAGTCGCGCCACATGTTTTGCTGTGGCGGCTCCTGCTGGGTCTGTTCGATATCGGTTTTGAGATAGTCGTAGAGTACGGCCTGGCGCAGTTGGGATGAGGTATTGGGGCTGGCCATGTGGCCGAGGCGGTGGTGCCAGAACACGATGTCGCCGGCCTGGCCGTGGGTATCGACGGGGGTGCGCTTGTTGAATTCTGCGCGGACCCGCTCGTATTCGTCTTCTTTCTGGTCGCGGAGATATTGCGAGGTGAAGGTCGGGTAGAAGGCGCGGTGGCTTGCGGGCCAGACCATAAAGCTGCCGCCATTGGGCGGCACGTCGTCGATATAGCCGACGACCCCGAGGTGGAAGGGGTGGCCGTCGGTGTGGCAGCCCAGATCCTGCGGCGGGTGGTCGCCATAGGGCAGGGTGCAGTAGATGCCGCGGATGCGCTCGGGTTGGACCAGCTGGCCATGGCCCAGCATCTGCTCGGCCATGGCCCAGATTTTGGGCTCAGTGGCCAGCAGGTGCACCATCCAGTCCTCGTCGCCGGGCTCGCGGAAATTCCAGCGGAAGCCGCGGCGGTGGTTGGAGCCCTCGTCGTTTTCCTCTGCTGGCTGGAAGGGGCCGACCCAGGTGTCGGGGTCTTCGCGGGTCCGTCCCGGAGGCGCACCGTCCCACAGGCGGGTGCGGGCGCATTCCATCAATTCGGGGTCCATTACACCCCTTTTGATCAGATAGCCATTGCGTTTGAAAAAGCGGAGTTCGTCGGTGGTTAGCGTCATGCGGATTTCTCCCTTCTGAGGATACTAAAAGGGGGGAATTCTGTCCACCGGGCAGCGGTCAATCGCCGGCGAAGGGGTCGGCGAGGCGGACACGACCGGCGGCGGCATCGCCGAGACCGGCGTAGAGCCAGGCACCACCGTCGTCGCGCAGGAGACCGCCAGAGAAGATGACGTCGCGCAGGCCGGGCCGTTTGGGGGCTGCGGACGGAAAGTCGTCGCGGCTGGCGATGATCTGCAGGGGCGAATACTCGTTGGTCGCCGGATCCAGGGTGAAGGTCATGGGGTAGTAGTGTTTTTCCTCATCGGAGACAGAGCCCCGCATCCAGGCGATATGCCCGAGGATGCCGATGCGACCGTTGGGGAGCAGGTGTAGCTCGTTGGCGCCGCCCCATTCCTCTGGAAGGAACTGGCCTGTCAGCAGGGGGGCTTCGTCGATGGTTGCCGCCATGATCTGGTCGAGGTCCTCCACAATTGCAAAGCCGATTTGCCCGCGGCCACCGCGCTGGCCCTGGGGTCGGGAGCAGACGCCGACCCGTCCGTCGGCCAGTTCGACGAGGCGGATGTCCTTCATGTGATCGGGGCCTTGCAGGAAGAGGTGCAGAGTTTCGAGGTCGGCGCCCCGGTAAAAGTTCATCCGCCAGCCGGGCGCGTCGCGGCCGGGGAGATCCACCGGGAACTCGACGCCGCCGAGTACGAGTTCGCCGCCGATGCAGGTGATACAGGGATCCTGCAGCTTGGGAAAGGTCGGCGCTCCGGGGCGGGGGCGCCATACGCGGTCGGTCCCCGCTGCGAAAAACATCGCCTCGGCCGCCTCGGTGTCGCGCGCCTCGACGCGACCGGCAATAAGGGTCTCGCCGGCTATGGAGAAGGGGGCGGTGATATTGTAGACGTCGCGGTCTCCATAGCCGGCGAAGTGGATCAGCTCGCCCTGGTGCGGCGCCGGGGTTCGGGCGCGGAAATCGACCAGCAGTTGGCGGGCGGAGATTGGAGTGGTTTTGCCGGGATTTGCTCCGTGCGTCTTGTCCATACTGAGACTGTCCTTTCACGACCTGTTAATATAGTCCTATGCTCCTTCAAGTCTGCGCTGAAGAGAGTACGGCCATCCAGTCCAAACGATGTGTGCTATCACAAATCGTTGTGCAGATTAGACTTATTCATGGCCAATGCTCAACTAGGTGCATGCGAATCTTTAGTTCGTATCTAGATCACAAAAATTCCGAATACCGAACTTGGCTTCGCACAATATGGCCAATAACTCGTTATATACAAACCGCCAAGACGGTCCTCAGGTAGCCACCCACCTTCTGTGCCTCCCATTCGGCAGTCTGACCAGGCCCTTCATCCAGACTTTACGATAGCCCCGAATCTCTGCTTATTGTGAGAGCCATCATTGACGCGCTGACCCGAATCGTCAAGGGCCGGCAATACCAACCCGAGGGCGAGCGCGAACACATTCCCGAATAGGAGCGCGTACAAGATGACCGCAGTGGAGAAATACCTGTTTGATTTGCGCGGCTATATGATCGTTGAGGACGTGCTGGGCACCGACGAGGTCGCCGAATTGAACCGATTGATCGATGCGCAAGATCTGGGCGATGATATCGAGGAGGCGAATCGCCGCCTGCACACTGGCGGCTTTTTGACCTGGGGCCAGCCCTTTGTCGACTTGCTCGATCACCAGCGGATTATGCCGCTATTGAAGTTTATTCTCGGCGATGGGTTCCGCCTCGACCACTACTACGCGATTTATCTGGAGACGGGTGCCGAGCGGCTCGGTCTGCACGGGGGCAATACGCCCTACGACCCGCCGGAATACTACCACTTCCACAACGGTCGGATGTACAATGGGCTGACGGTGGTGGCGTGGAATCTGGCCGATACCGGGCCGGAGCAGGGCGGTTTTTGCTGTATCCCGGGCAGCCACAAGGTCAACTACCCCTGTCCGCCGGAAATTCGCAACGCCCATCTCGACTCGGGTTGCGTGGTGGTGCCGGAGGCCGGGGCGGGGTCGGTGGTGATTTTTACCGAGGCGTTGACGCATGGCACGGCGCCGTGGCGAGCTGAGCACCAGCGCCGCTCGTTGCTCTACAAATACAGCCCGGCGCAGCAGTCGTGGCACAAAACCCATCTTGCGGCGCCCGAGGGTGTCGAGTTGACTCAGCGGCAACAATTGTTGTTCGAGCCGCCGTATTTTAGCGGCCGGGCGTCGCTCTTCGAGCCGGCGGACTAGGCCTCAGGCCGAGGGAAAGGGGTCGTCGCGGTGGGCCTCGACAAAGGCGCGCCCCGCGTCGAACAGCAATTGGGGGATGGCGGTCTGGGCCATGCAGTCGAGGGACAGGCTTTTGCCGGCGGCGCGGGCACGGACGGCGATATCGGCCTGGATGCGGGCGACTTCGGGGTGATCGGCGCCCTCGCCGGGAAAGCCGAGCGAGGCGGCCAGGTCGAAATGGCCGAAGGCGATGGCGTCGAGGCCCTCTACCGCGAGGATTTCGTCGAGGTTTTCGTAGCCGCGGCGCGACTCGACCTGGGCGAAGACCCACATATTGTCGTTGGCGAATTGGCGGAAACCCGGTCGCCCGCCGTAGGGCTCGAGGGCGATGTCGTCGTTGAATTCGGTCCCCCGGCCGCCGCCCCAGGAGCGCTGGCCCAGCGGTGCGAAATAGCAGGCGTCGACCAGGGTCTGGACCTGGGCGGCGGTTTCGATGTGGGGCGCCATAATGCCCTGAACACCGCGGTCTAGCCAGCGGTTGATTTCGTCGGAGCGGGTGTGGGGCACGCGGGCGGTGACGCTGAGGCCGTGGGCGTGGGCGACGTGGACGATGCGGTCGACATCGGTGGGGTTGAAGGCGCCGTGCTCGCCGTCGAGGGAGATGGCGTCGAAGCCGGTGCGGGCGGCGTATTCGACCAGGTCGGGGTCGGGGAAGGTCAGGCCGAGGACGAGGGCCTTTTTGCCCTGCTGGTTTTTGGCGAAGATGGTGTTGGCGAACATGGGCGTGCACTCCTGGATGGTGGAAGGGTCGCTGGATTAGAACTATAGCTTATTATAGCACGGGCGTGCAACTGGATTCGGGCAGTAGAATGGGGAATAGAACGATGGACGGATTGTTTAAGCCCTATACCTTTGGCGCGGCAGAACGGGCTCAACTCGACCACGTGGGGCATTTTGCGCTGCCGGGAATCCTGACGGATTCGGCTTGCGAGCAGCTGACCGCCGCGCTGGCGCAGATACAGGAGTTGCCGCGCGACGACGAGGAGTATTTGCCGAGCCGCTTCGCCGCTGAATTCAACGGCTATCTGGAGAGTTTGATCGGGCATCCGCAGTTGTTGAAGCTGGTGCGGCGGGTGTTGGGCGAGGATATGCGCTACGATCACTGCGTGGCGTTGAATCGGCCGGGGGGCAATGGGGGGAGCAACTGGCACAGCCATGAGTACGGCAACGATAATCCGGCGCTGGGTTTTGTGAGGGTGTTTTTTTATGTCAATGGCTTTGCTGAAGATGATGGGGGGTTGAAGGTGGTGCCGGGGAGCCATCTGTATCGCGATGCGGAGATTCGGGCGGAGTCGGATGCGGAGTTGGAAGGGGGGTGGATGGCGGGGAAGGTGCATCCGGAAACGGGGACGGAGTTGCGGATTGAGGGCTTGTCGGTGCCGGAAGGGACGGTGATTTTGATGTGGACGCATGCGGCGCATGGGGTGAATCCGCGGCAGGAGGAGAGTGATACGCGGTGGTGTGTGGTTTATGCTTATCGGAATCCGGGGGAGGGGTCGCGGGCGCGGTGGTTGAGTGAGGAGTTTGAGAAGAAGCGGATAAGAGGGGCGGAAGGACTGATGAGTTTGTATTAGGCTGGTGCTGACGGCCAGGGGTCTACCCCCAACCCCTGACCTCGGCAAGTCTAGAGTTTTAATGGTGTGACACCTGTTGGAAGGGAATGGAAATGAAGATTGCGGAGATTAAGACTTTTTTGGTGGGTAGGTTTTTGTTGGTGAGGGTGTATACGGATGAGGGAT
>JAYYUU010000121.1:0-5691 GCA_036343835.1 Candidatus Latescibacterota bacterium
GTCGGGCTCCTGGAAGCCGCTCTTGCCACGCGTTTGCAGGTGGTCGTCCTGGCCGAGTAGGCGCAGGGCGCGGTGGTCGTTACGCGAGCGGGCCCAGCCGATGAGCTGGCGGCCGTTGGGGCCGTCGAAGGTGTCGGTGTATTTGAGCCAGGAGATATTGTAGTAGACGCTGAAGAAGTAGCGTTTGGCGCCGGAAGTGTTGGGCGTGCCCGAGTGGAGCAGGCCGCTGTGGGTCAGGACCAGATCGCCGGCCTTGAGATAGAGGAGCTCCTCGTCAGGATGGGGTTTAGAGCGTTCTTCCTCGCTTATGGCGACCGGTGTGATGTGTGAGCCGCGGATGATCCTGAGCGGTCCGCTCGCGTCGGTGAGGTCCTGCAAGTAGCAGATGGCATTGAGCGATAGGGGCCGGTCGTAGTGGCCGGTGGGCATATGGCCCCAGCGGTCGCGGTGCCAGCCGCAGTCTTTGGCGCTGGGGTCGTCCTTGTCTTTGGAGGGGAAGGCGGCGAGGGTGAGGTTGTCGAGCTGGACGAAGGGGCCGACGACGGCTTCGGCGAAATCGAGGACCAGGGGGTTAGCGACCGCTGGCCACATCAGGTGCGGCGCGCGTTCGAGCATATTGCCGAACCACCAACTGCGGTTTTGCGCATAGGGGCCGGTGGAGATGTCTTCGAGGCGGTCCTGCTCTGCTCGCCAGGCCTGCATCTGCGTTTTATCGTAGGCGTTTTCAAAGACGGTGAAGCCATCGCGTTGATACTGGGCGAGCCGATCGTCCATATTAAAGGAAGCGCTCCTTGGCCGGCTGGTAGCGTACAGTGCCGCCAATAACCAGCGCGGCGCTGATCAAGATCAGGTTTTTGATGATATACTGGCCTTCTAAAGTCAGGGCGAAGGGAAAGTCGGTGAAGCAGACTTCGGGGAGCAATACCAGGGGTAGCGCAGTGCCGGGCATCTGCAGGAAGAGCAGCAGTAGCGCCAGGCGCAATAGCGGGCGGTAGAGCAGCCCGACGCCGATGGCGACTTCCCACCAGCCGAGGATGGGGACGAAGATCTCGGGCGGAAACCAGAACACGGTGCGGCTGACCAGTTCCTGGGCGGGGCTGAGGCCGAAGGGCTTGAGCGCCCCGAACCAGATAAAGACCACCGCCAGCGAGAAACGCAAGAGCATGTGGCCGTAGCGCTCCATCCAACCGGCGATATAGCGGTCTAAATCGTCTAAAAAGAAAAACATCAGGCCTCGAATTGGGTGTTGCCGTAGATGAAGTAGTCTTCGGTGCGGTCGATGGCGGTATTCCAGCCCAGGTCAGCCAGCTGTGCGGCCAGGGATTCGGGCTCGTGGTAGACCTTGACAATGCGGTAGGCGCGGCCGTCGTTGAGTTCGCGGTCCTGGATGGTGGAGTCTTTGCCGAGCAGCTGGTGGTTGTTGGCGGTGGTGGTCGGCTCGTAGAGCGAGTCGATGAAGAAGGCGCGGCCATCGGGTTTGAGGCAGCGGTGCACCAGGTCCCAGAAGGGGGTGAAGCGCTCGGGCGGTACGTGCGAGAGCCAGAAGCTGAAGTAGACGACGTCGTAGCGCTGGTCGGGCTCCCAGGCGAAGAGGTCGGTCTGCAGGTAGCGGATGCTGGGAGCTGCATCGCTGCGCGCTGCGCCCATCTTCGATACGTCTTTGACGCGCTCTTTGTTGATGGCGAGGACTTCGGGGGCGGCATCGAGGGCGGTGAGGGTGGTGGCGTGGCGGATCAGGCGTTCGGTCCACAGGCCGGTGCCGCAGGCGAGTTCGAGGACGTCGCCTGCGGGGGCGAAGGCGTCAAGGGCGCGGGCGACTTCTGCGACCTGGGCAAACCACTTGTTATTGAATTCTTCGCCGTGGTCGAAGCGGCCCTGGCGGTAGAACCATTCGTCGTATTCGTTGGCGCGGGCGCGGTAGTAGGCGATTTGGTCCTGGATTATGTCGGGGTTTTGCATAGTGTTTAAAGAACGGATGCGGGGTGAACGGGCGCAAATTTGGGCGGTTGACGGTCTGGGTTGGTGTATTGTCGGTATGACTGAGTGTGACTGCTTGTATAGATAGAGCCACTGGAGAGATAAGTAGAGATATGATTGGGTTTGTATTCATGCTGATGTTGGTGGGGTGTTTTGCGGGTAGGTATATTGTTGGGGGGGAGTGGGTGGCGTTGCGGAGTGAGGTGGGGTTTGAGGAGGATGAGGGGTTGGTTGGGAGTGTGGTGGTGGATAGTTTGGCTTGGCAGCCGTTTTTGCCGCTACCTGGTGTTGGGGGGACGGTGGAGTTTGAGGGAGTGTTTGTAGCGGTGTTCAGGAATGTGGGAGAGCAGACGGTTTGGGTGCGGTATGATTTGCGGTTTTTTGATCGGGAGGAGTTTTTGGTGGATGCGTTTATACCATTTGGGCCGCCGGTTGTTTTAGCTGGCGGCGACGTGGCGCGGGGGGCGGGGGCGGGTCGGATTCGGGCGGGGGATCCGCGGGATTTTGAGCGCTTGTCGCTGATGCGGTTGGTGGCGCGGGTCCGGTGGCCGGAGGAGTAAAATGGGGCCGTGGCGAAAAAAGGTTACCAGACCGGGAATTGGAGTGGTGCTTTATCAGTAAAGGCCTTAGCAGCCGTCTTAACCCTCCTGGTGCGCTCCAAGCGCGAGCGAGCTGGATCGCGCCCATGCTCAGAAGGCCACGAAGCCCCCGCAGACGGGGATGCACTGGCCGGTGACGTAGTCGGAGAGGTCGTCGGCCAGAAATTCCACCACTCGAGCGCAGTCTGCGGGGGTGCCTAAGCGGCGCAGGGGAATCTGCGGCTCGAGGCGCTGGCGTGCTTGCTCGCTATTTCTGCCCTGCGCGATCGCGCGCGACGAGAGGATCAACCCGGGGGCGATGCAGTTGACGTGAATATTGTGGGGGCCGAGCTCGCCGGCGAGGCAGCGGGTGTAGTGGATGATGCCGGCTTTGGCGACTTTGTAGGGCATGCCGCCGCCGTCGCGACCGCTCCACATGCCGGCCTGCGAGGCGACGTTGACGATTTTGCCGGATTGGGCTTCTCGCATCGGGACGCTGGCGGCCTGGCAGCAGTGGATGGTGGCGGTGAGGTTGATGTCCATGATGTATTTGTAGTGTTCTTCCGTAGCTAAGGAGGCGGCTTGTTCTTCGTGGGCACGGAGGTTGCCGCCGGCGTTGTTGACTAAGATGTCGATGCGGCCGAAGGTGTCGAGGGTTTTGGCGAGCATGGCGTCGACTTGGGCGCGGTCGGTGACGTCGGCTTCTACGCCCAGGGCGCGGCGGCCGAGGTTTTCTACTTCTTTTTCGACGGTGTCGGCGGTGAGTGCTTCGTCGTATTCGGCGGCGGCGGCTAGGTCGATGTCGTTGATTACGATGTCGGCGCCTAAGCGAGCTAGGTGGAGGACGTAGGCGCGGCCTAGGCCGCGGGCGCCGCCGGTGATTAGGGCTACTTTGCCTGCTAGCGACATGGGGGCTCCTGTGGTGTTGGGTGCGGGGAGTTAATATAGAATGGAGGGGTGGTTGACGGCAAATTTGCGCGGGGGGTGGAGCGTTTGGCAGTTAGGTGCTGACGGTCATCATGGAGGGGCACCCCCTTCGCTTATGCGCTGGCATCGCTACGCGCTGCGCGGTCTTCGACGCTCGTGGCACATCCGGTGCCACTCCGAGGGCTATCCTCAGATTTCACCAGGCGGTCAAGGCCTGGCGGGCGGCCTTGGAAGATGCGAAACTGCCGGTGCTGACGGTGCAGTTGAATCGGGCGTTTCAGCCCGAGGATGCGGTGGCCGATCGGCGCTGGAGTCAGGTGCCGGGGGTGGGGGTGGTCTATCCCCAGGACCATCGGGTCGAACTGGTCCTGGGGCGACCATTAGCAGGCGCGGTTACAGTCCACGGCGGCTATGGCAAAGCGCCGGAGACGGTGCCGGCGGATATGGAGCGCTTTTTGCCGATGCTGGGTTGCTGGGGGGTGGCGATCGGCTGATTTATTGCAGGGGCGAGAAGTCGACGGCTTTGAGGTCTTTGGAGATGACCTCCTTGACGATGGGGCCATTGGCCTCAGTGCGCTCGCGGGTGGCGACCCACTCGGGATCGGTGCGGAAGGCTTCCCAGGCTTGCTCCTGCGCGGCAGCACTCGCGTAGCGCATCAGATAGACCAGGGCGTAGTCTTCTTCCGGCTTGTCGATGGTCCAGAAGCCCACGCATTCCATATTGTGTTTTTCAAAGAGGCCCATGGTGACGGTGCGGAAGCGGGCGAGGATGTCGCCCATGCGGCCAGCGGGGATGAGATAGGTGCGGAGTTCGTATTGCATGATGGGGTCCTTTGGTTGGGTGGTGGGTATTAGAGCGATTGAGGATAGGGCCGCTGCCAGCCCGATTGCCCGAAGGTCTCGTCGTCCGACAGGTCCGTCCGGTAGACGAGTTGGTCGTGGCGGGCGGCGAGCACTGAGCGCATGATCTCGCGGGTCAGAGCGGTGTCGAGGCGGTCGCAGGTGGTGCGGTCTGTGCGGATCAGGTTGTCGACCTCGCTCGGGTCTGCTGCTAAGTCGAAGAGCATATTCTCCCCGCTCGAATATTTGCAGAGCTTGTAGCGGCCGTCGAAGGCCATCCAGCCGCCAGCCATCATCCCAAATAAATAGTCCCGCGCGGCGCTTTCCTCCAGGCCAATACCCGGCAAGGGCTGGAAGTCGCAGTAGTCGGGCACTGCGCCGCCGGCGTATTGGATCATGCTCGGCGTGATGTCGGCCAGGGCTACCAGCGCATCGCTTTCGCGGCCACCCTCCTGGCCGGGAACTCGGGCGATCAGCGGCACGTGGCAGGAGGCTTCGAAGAAGGAGCCCTTGCCGATGAGGTTGTGGTCGCCGAGATAGTCGCCGTGGTCGGAGGCGAAGAGGATGATGGTATTGTCGAGCTGGCCAGTGTCGCGCAGAGCCTGCAAGATTTCGCCGATCATATGGTCGATTTGGGCGATCAGGCCGCAGTAGTGGGCGCGGATTTTGGCCTTGTGGGCGTCGGTGAACTCCGTGTAGTCGACGCCGTTCCAGGGCATTTTGTTGCCGTTTATATTGCCACTCCGCATGTGCGGGTGCTCGCCTTCGACTTCGGGGATCGCTGGGGGCATGTCGGCGGGGTCGAAACGGTCGGCGTATTCGGGCGAGGGGTCGTAGGGGCAGTGGGGGCCGGGGAAGCCGACCATCGCGGCGAAGGGTTGGTCGCGGTCATCGGCGCGGATAAAGCGGGCGGCCGCGTCGCCGACGAAATAATCCCAGGAGCAGTCGAAGGGGTGCTGGTGGACGAAGGCCCCGCGGTTTTCCAAGTAGCCCTCGTGCTCGTTGCCGTGTAGTTTGCGCAGGCCCTTGGCGGCTAAAAACTGCGCGTAGTCGTCCTGGATGTGCAGCCAGCGCTTGTCCTCGCAGATCACCCTTTCATCGTAGCCCATCATCGCGTCCCAGGGGTAGAAGTGCATCTTGCCGATGCCAGCGGTGTGGTAGCCGTTTTGCGACAGGATTTCGGGCCAGGTGCGGATGCCGCAGGCGGCGTAGTCGGGGCGGATGAATTGGCCGTTGTTGAGCACGCCGGCTCTAATAGAATTGAGACCGGTGAGTATATTGTGGCGGGCGGTGACGCAGACCGGCGAGGTGGAGTAGGCGCGGCGGTAGAGGGTGCCATCGCGGGCCAAGCTGTCGATATGGGGGGTGT
>JAYYUU010000122.1:0-5685 GCA_036343835.1 Candidatus Latescibacterota bacterium
TCACCTCGAATTACTGAGCCTCCTTGTTGAAAGCTACGAGAACGAACACTATCCCATTAGTAGACCCTGAGGAAACACAAGCCTGTTGAGGCGTCTTAATATTGCCGATAGTAGCTAGAACACCCTCTATCTCCGGAATTAATATGCGCCGTATATCGACATTGCTACTTTACCTCATGGGCTTCTCACCTCTCTCGGCCCAAACACCGCTGCAAATCGCCGTCGTCGCCAGCAAAGGCCCCAGAATCGACTACGCCCAGGCCCTGCTCGAAACCGAGCTGCAACAAAGCGGCCAATTCGCCTTAGTAGAGCGCGAAAAAGTCGCCGAGACCATCAAGGAACTCTCCTTCCAGCAATCCGGCGTCACCGACCAATCGAACGCCGTGGCCATCGGCAAACACCTCAATGTCCACAAGATCTTCTACGCGCAGACCCACCGCGTCGGCGGCAAATACGCCATGACCGTCAAAGTCGTCGACGTCGAGACCAACCAGGTCCAGCGCACCGAAAACGAAAACCTCGGCACCACCCAAGAAGAGATCCAGGCCGGGGTCCGCCGCCTTGCCCGTCGTCTGATCGCCACCTCGGCGCTACTCGCCCCCGAGGACATGGTCTTCATCCCCGGCGGCCGCTTCAAAATGGGCTCGGACCTCGGCCTGCCCGACGAAAAACCCGTGCACCTGATCTCCATCAGCAGCTTCGAACTCGCCCGCTACGAAGTCACCCACATCGCCTACGAAAGCTTTCTCGTCGCACAAGGGCACAAGAAAAAGGTCAACCTTCGCGATCCGCAACTACCCGCCGTCAACGTCAACTGGACCGACGCTGCGGCCTACTGCCGCACCCGCGGCGCCCGCCTGCCCACCGAAGCCGAATGGGAATACGCCGCCCGCGGCCCCAATAGCCGCACCTACCCCTGGGGCGAGACCCGCCCCAGCGCCCCCTTCGCCCGCTTCGGCGGCCAGGAACGCAAGGCCCTCAAGATCGGCTCGCTACCCCAGGGCGCGACTCCCGAAGGCGTTCTGGACCTCGCCGGCAATGTCGCCGAATGGGTCCAGGACTGGTGGCACCCCGGCTACTACGCGCAGAGCCCGCCCAACGATCCGCCAGGCCCCGCCGCGGGCGACTATCGCGTGGCCAGCGGCGGCTCGTGGAACCAACCCCCCGACGAATTGCGCGCCAGCGCCCGCCTCTACCACAATCCCGACAAAGGCGTCGGCCACATCGGCTTCCGCTGCGCCAAAAGCGCCGGATTCTGATTTTGCTTATGTTCTACGCCCTGAGAATGGGAACTCCCCGTGTCCGATCTCCTCTCCCTGACCCTGTGCAAGGTGGATCGCCCCCTCAAGATCCACAGCCGCCTACTGGCAGCCGACTTATGGCTGGTGCCAGCGGGTACTACGGGAAAGTTTGACGCCCCGGCCTACTCCCCCGACGAGTGCCGACTGCTACAAGCCTTAGAGCTTGCCCCCGACGAGCTCAAAGCCATCCACCTTACCAAGAAATTTTTTCAAGGCGACCTGATACTCGCCGACGATATCGAATCGCTGCGCCCGCTCTACCGCCGCCTGCTCAGCCGCTACCGCGAAATAGAGAAATGCTACGAAGCCGGTGAGTACGCACTGGAGACCGAACTGCAACAGCGCGCCCGCCAACTCAGCCACCTACTCACCCGGGTCTCTCAATTGGAAAAACAATCGTGAACTACTCACCGCTCTACCTGCGCAAAAACAGCGAGCGCACCGTGCGCAACGGCCACCCCTGGATCTTCTCCGGCGCCGTCGAACGCCGCCCCAAAGACGCCGACACCGGCGATATCGTCGACGTCTTCGATTCGCATGAGCGTTTCGTCTGCCGCGGCTTCTACAACAAGCGCTCGCTGATCCGCGTGCGCAGCCTCACCCAGGACGCCAACCAGCCAATCGACATCGCCTTCTTCACAGAGCGCATTACCCAGGCTGTCCAACTCCGCCGCGACACCGACCTCTCCGCCCACACCAACGCCATGCGCTTAGTCCACGGCGAGAGCGATGGCCTGCCCGGTCTCATCGTCGACGACTACGCCGGTTATCTGGTGATCCAAATTCACACCGCAGGGATGGAACAACAACGCCAGACCATCCTCAAAGCCCTCGACGCCATCCTCACCCCCAAGAGCATCTACGAGCGCTCCGATGTCGGCACCCGCCGCGCCGAGGGCCTCAACGACCGCCCCACCGGCCTGTTGGCCGGCGCCGAGCCCCCCGAATTTATCGAAATAGAAGAGTGCGGCGTCCGCCTCCACGCCGATCTCTACCGCGGCCAGAAAACCGGCTTCTTCTTAGACCAGCGCGACAATCGCTTCCTGCTCCAGCGCCTCGCCGCCGGCCAAAGCGTACTCAACCTCTTCTCCTACTCAAGCGGCTTCTCCGCCCACGCCCTCAAAGGCGGAGCCGCCCACACCCTCGACGTCGATATCTCGCCCCAGGTCTTTCCTTCAGCTCGCCGCAACATCGAGGCCAACCGTCCTGCAACTGCCCACTCCAACCTCCTCGTCGCCGATGTCTTCCCTTTCGTCGACGAACTCGCCGACCGCGGCCCCCGCTACGATATCGTCGTCTGCGACCCCCCCTCGCTGCTGCGCAAACACAATCAGCTCAAACAGGCGATGGGCGTTTACACCAAACTCAACCGCAACGCCTTCCGCCTGGTCAAAGACGGCGGCCTCTTAATAACGGCCTCCTGCTCCTCGCGCATATCCCAAGACGACTTCTTCCAAATCGTCCGCCGCGCCGCCACCGGCGCCCGAGTCCGCACCCGCATCCTCACCTACAACCTGCATCCAGCAGACCATCCGGTGGACCCCGCCTTTCCCGACGGACGCTATCTCAAGTGCGTCTTTGCGCGGGTCTTGCGGTAGAGAAGTCGTACTGCAGGACTGACGGTCTGGATGGGGATCCCCACCCAGACCTCGCTCTTATTGCATGCTACCCCAGGAAAGCACCATTCTCCTCCCCTCCTCTCCACTTAAGTGTAGTAGCCCACCGTCAACTTTCACCAACCACCGAGATCCCGATAAGGGTTTCCCCGTGAGCGGATTGCTATAGCTCGAAGTGGCCCATGGATGGGCCACGAGAATGAGCGAAGGGGAAAGCCTTATCGGGACCGTCAGAACGCAAAAAAGGCGAAGGCCAAACAGCCTCCGCCCCTTCTGCTATATTTGAAAAAAACCTACCGCAACAACATCATCCGCCGCTTCCACACCCCCTGCTTCGTTTCCAAAACATAAAAATACATCCCATTCCCCACGGCAAACCCCCGCCGATCGCGCCCATCCCACCCCACCGCATAATGCCCCGCCGCATACTCCCCTTCCACCAGATCCAACACCGCCTGCCCCAGCGCATTGTAAAGACGCACCCGCACCGCACCCGATTCGCTGAGTTGAAAGCGAATCAGCGTCTCGGCATTAAAAGGATTCGGTGCATTCGCCGCCAGCCCCGTCTCGGCGGGAAGATCGCCCCGGGTCGCCACCACCTTGCCCACCTCACCCGCCAGCGCCATCACCTCGGCGAGTTGCGAGAGCATGCTGGCGCGGGCGGCCTCGTCTACCGCGGCGACCTTGAAGTAATAGGTCTGCCCCGCCTCCAGGCTCGTGAGCTCGTCCTTGTCCAATTTCTGGCCGGCAAATAGCGTGTCCACCCACTCGCCTGCGGGCCCATAGCCAAAATATTCGCCGAAGCGGTCGAAGATCTGGTTCCAACTGGACTGGAGACCGAGCCCCATATCGATCACGTTGAATTGATCGGGCAGCGGCACGACATCGCGCACGATAACCCGCGGGTCACCATCGGCCTGGACCGAATCGATCAGCGCCAAATCCTCCGGATGCGTGCCGGCGTAAACCCGATAGCGCAATACCTCGGACTCCGGATTTGGCTCCCAGCTCAGAAAAATCTTGCCGGGCGTCGTCGTCGTCGCCAACCCCGTGGGTGCGAAGAGCTCGCCGGAGCGAAAACCCCAACCGAATGCGCTCAATGCAGTGGCGTACTCGCCATTGACGCTGGTGGCCCCGCGGACCCAGTAGTAGTGAATCTGATCGGGAGCCGCCGCGAGATCTTCGTAGCCATTCCAGGGCACCCAATCGGTGATCGGCACCGCCTGGCTAACATCGTCCGTGGTATGGCGGTAGAGCTGCGCGTACGTGACGGCGGGATCGCGCTGCCAGGTGATGACCACCCGGTCTTTGTACGTGCCCCAGGAAGCCTGGAGGTTGGTGGGCACGACCAGAGGCGCCGTGCGCAGACCGGTGCTGACCGCGCTCAAAGGACTGGCGTGCGCCCCGTCCGCAGCGGAGGCGGCCTTGATCCAGTAATAATTCTCACCCGGGAGCGCGGTCAGATGCTCGAAGCTATTTTCGCGCAACCACCCGCTGATCAACTGTGCCGCAGCCGGATCGTTGGTGCGATGGTGGAAGACGCGGAAGGCATCGGCCCCTTCGCCGGCGTGCCATTCGAGGCGCACCCGATCGGCGAGATCGCGCGTGGCCGCAACCAGCGGTGGGGCGGCGACTAGGCGTGACCCGGTCGCCATCTCGCTAAAGGGCCCGGGGTCGGTTTGCGTCAGCGAGACGGCCGTCCGCAACCAGTAGAAATAGTCCTGCCCCCGCCGGGCGCTCGCATCGACGAAAGTGGTCCCCTCCTGCCAATCGCCCAGCGGCGCGGCCACCTGGGGATCGGCGCTGGTGTGGCGGTAGAGGCGATAGGCGCCGGCGCCCCACACCGGGGCCCAGCTTATCTCGATCCGCTCGTCGCCGCTCTCCACGTCTAGGGCCAGCGTCTGCACCGATAGGATCCGACCGCTGCCACGGGCACCTTCGCGCCCCTGGAGATTGACCGCACTCACCTCGAAGTAGTAGGTGCTGTGCGCGCTCAGCGGCGCTACTGTAGCGCGCTCCAGCTTGCGCCCGGTGAACAACTCGTTTAACTCGGCTCCGCTGGCATTGCGGCCGACCAATTCGGCAAAACGCGCGTTGATCGCGTCGCGGTTGTCGAGCACGCTCAACCCCATATCGCCCAGATTAAAACGCGACGGCACGGGCAAAACGCTGGTGACCAGCAACTCGGTCAAATCCACCGCCGCGACCGAGTCCATCAAGGTCGCCGACGCCGAATCCACCCCGGCGTAGATCCGGTAGCGCAGCAAGTCGAATTCGGGATTGGGATCCCAACTGAGGGCGATGGCATTGCCCGCGGGTTGGATCTGCATATTGGCCGGCGCCGCCAGCGCTTCATAACCGCGGACCCCCGTGCTCAGCTCGCTGAAGATGGCGCCATCGGCGGCGGCCGCCTGTACCCAATAGAAGTAAGTCGCGCCCGGCGTCACGTCGGTGTCGGTAAAAGCCAGGTCCGACTGCCAGGTGTCGGTAGTCGCGCCAGCCGGGTTATTCGCCGTCGAGCGCAACACGCGATAGTACTGCGCGCCCAACACTCCGTTCCAGGCCACCTGTACCCGGCCGACTTCGCCCGTGCTCGCCTGGAGTGACAGCGGCGCTTCGAGTCCGCGGAAGCCTGTGGCGACGGCACTCGGCGCGCTGGAGTTGGCACCGTCGGCGTCACCCGCCGCCTGAATCCAATAGCGATAGGCCACACCCGGTTGGGCGCTCTCGTCGGCGTATTCGCGCGCCGTCTGCCAGCCCGTCAGCAA
>JAYYUU010000123.1:0-6908 GCA_036343835.1 Candidatus Latescibacterota bacterium
TGGCCGAATCGTCTTTCATGATCTTGGAGACATGGACGGCGCGCTCGTGGGGTTGTTTTTTCAGCATGATCGCCCGGATCGCGTTGATTGCGTCCCGGGTAGCAAAGGGTTGCTGGGATTCATCATTCGCTGTATCGAACAGTTCTACGTCGTTGAGCAGAACTGCCGGAGCGCCTTCCTCGGGGAATTCCTGGTTGGTATTGCGAATAAACGCGTCGAAACCAATGTGGGTAGTAAGGGGGATGCGGGCGTCGCCGTAGTTATTGAGGGTATAGCGATAGAACTGGCGCTGGTCTTGCTTTTTTAATGTGCTAATGGGCAGGAGTTTATAGGCGGCTTTGGCGTTGAAATCGAGGGTTTCGACGACTTCGGGAAGCATGCGAAAGCGGCCTATAATCTTGCATTCCAACTGATAGGGAATACGCCGGTTCATAAATCGTAGAAAGACCTTGCAGTTGGTTAGGTGCTGGTCCTCGACTCTCTTGAGGTTGTCCGGGGTAGTTAGATAGAGATTATCACCCTCGCTGTAGAGCTTCTTCTCGCAGCGTAGAAAGAAGGCCTTGCCCATCTCTTCGGCTCCGTCGCTGCTTTTGCCCTTAATGAGCGTGACCAGGGTAGAAGGCGGACTCAATTCAGCCAGCTTTTGTATTTCCCTGCGCGGATTAAATTCGTGTGCGCGTGACTTTTTTTTGCCTGTTAAAAAATCGAACATAGAGATTATTCCACGTGGATATTAATTCACTGTACAGATTCTACCGGATTTCGAGTTGCTTTTTTTTGCCTGCCCCTAACTGCGGCAATCATCATATTTTCGAACCAATATCGTGGTAGCAGAAGCCGTTGAGTTGCTGACAGGGAGGGGCTTGGGGTCCATACTTATTCCGGGTGTTCTGGTTATGGGGATGAAAGTTCTATACCGGAGCCATAGCGCGCGGAGAGCAGGAATTGTACTGTACAATTGTAGTATATAAAGAACGGATCTTTTTTGCAAGTTGCAAAGGACTAACAACCAGTATGATCTATTGGCATGGCGAGCAATATTCTACAATCAACTGTCAATATGGCAGTGAATGCCTACCAGTAGGTATGAAATTAAGCAAAAATGGAAGCGGCATGAATATTGCGGTTGATATGCGGTTATTTTCCCTTCAGTGCTGCGAGGTTCAAAATGAAGAAGAAAATGGATTTTCCCGAACAACTGCCGGTTTTGCCGCTGCGCAATATGGTGATTTTCCCTGGAGTGCCCACACAACTTTTGGTGGGGCGGGATGGGTCGCTGGAACTGATGCGCACGGCATTGGAACAGGAGCGAGTTATCGCCGCAGTAACCCAGCGAGATATTCAGGTCGAAGATCCCGCTCCCAGCGATTTGTACTCGGTGGGCATTGTCGGATTGATCCATCGAATATTCAATTTGCCCGATGGCAATATGCAGGTGCTTTTGCGGGGTTTGCAGCGGGTGAAGTTGACCGAATACGTGCAGAGCGAGTCCTATCTGATTGCCCGTGTGGAGGCCTTGGACGAGAGCGATGCAGGGGGGCGGGAAGAGTTGGCTCTGGCACAAAATATCTCGCAACTATTTCAGAAGATGGTTGCGTTGGTCCCTGCGCTGGGTGAAGATCTGCAGGTGACGGCGATCAATTTCGAAAAACAACCGGTGCAACTGTCTCACTTCGTCGCCTCGGGGCTCGATCTCGACATAGCAGAGAAGCAAAAGCTGCTAGAAGAAAGCGATATTAAAAAGCGATTAGAGGCCCTAACGGTATTGCTCAATAGCGAATTGGCGATTCTGGAAATGGGCAATCAGATTCAGAGCCAGATCCAGGAGGAGATGGGCAATGCTCAACGCGAACACTATCTGTGCGAGAAAATGCGGGTGATACAGAAGGAGTTGGGGGAGGAGGGGGACGGGGAACTGGAAGAGCTCAGACAGCGGTTGGCCAAGGTCAAATTGCCGACCGAAGCGCGCGAAGTCGCATCGCGTGAACTGGAGAAATTGGCGCAAATGCCCAGCGGAGCGGCCGAATATACCGTGGCGCGCACGTATTTGGATTGGATTTTTGAATTGCCTTGGCGCAAGAAGTCTCCCGAACGGATCGATCTCGTACGGGCGCGCAAGATGCTGGATGCCGATCACAAGGGGCTCGATAAAATCAAGGAGCGCTTACTGGAATATTTGTCGGTGCGCAAACTAAAAGAGAACACCAAGGGGCCGATCTTCTGCTTCGTGGGGCCGCCGGGGGTGGGCAAGACCTCGCTGGGGCAGTCGATCGCCCGGGCGCTGGGGCGGAAGTTCGTGCGGATCTCGTTGGGTGGAGTCCACGACGAGTCGGAGATCCGCGGTCATCGCCGCACCTAATTCGGCGCGTTGCCCGGGCGCATCATCCAGGGGCTGCGCAAGGCCGGGACCAACAACCCCGTCTTTATGCTCGACGAGATCGACAAGCTGGGCGCGGATTTCCGCGGCGATCCGTCGGCGGCGCTATTGGAAGTGTTGGACCCTGAGCAGAACGACACCTTCGCCGACCACTATCTCGACGTGCCCTTCGATTTATCCAAGGTGATGTTTATCACCACCGCCAACCTGCTCAGTTCGGTGCCGGGTCCGTTGCGCGACCGGATGGAGGAGATCCCGCTCTCGGGTTATACCCCTGAGGAGAAAGCGCAGATCGCCCGCCGCCACTTGCTGCCGCGCCAGCTTATCGAGCACGGCATCGGCGAGCGCAATGTGCAGATTGACGACGGAGCGTTAGCTCGGCTGATCGAGGACTACACGCGGGAGGCGGGGCTGCGCAATCTGGAGCGGACCCTGGGCACGATCAGCCGCAAGGTGGCGCGGAAGTTTGTCGAGGGACGCAAGCGGCGGATCAATGTCGATGCCAAGAATCTCGAGGCCTTTCTCGGGGTGGCGCCTTTTTTTTACGAGACGGCCGAGGGCAGCGCCGAAGTGGGTGTGGCCACTGGGTTGGCGGCGACGGCGGCCGGGGGCGAAATCCTCTTTATCGAGGCGACGCGGATGCCGGGACGCAAGGAATTGATTCTCACCGGGCAGCTGGGCGATGTGATGCAGGAGTCGGCGCGGGCGGCCTTGAGCTGGTTGCGGGCCCAGGCCGAGACGTTGAAAATCAATATCGACGCCTTCGACAAATCCGATATCCACCTGCACGTACCGGCTGGCGCGACTCCCAAGGAGGGGCCTTCGGCCGGTATTGCACTGACCACCGCGCTGGTTTCGCTCTTTACGGGGCGGCCGGTCAAAAGTGGAGTGGCGATGACCGGCGAGATTACGCTGCGCGGTCGGGTGTTGCCGGTGGGAGGGATTCGCGATAAGGTCTTGGCGGCGCAGCGGGCGGGGATTCGCACCGTGGTGCTGCCCAAGCGCAACGAATCCGATCTCGACGATGTGCCCGTGCCGATCCGCCGGCGTTTGCGCTTTGTGCTGGTGGATCATATCGACGAGGTGCTGCGCGCGGCGCTGGACAAGAAGAGTCGGCGCAAGGCCAAAAAGAAAAAGGCGGTGCGCAAAGGGCCGATAAAAAAGGCTAAGGCGAAAAAAACCGTCCGCCGCAAGACCCGGAGCGCGAGATAAATTCATGGGATTGTTGGAGGATTTCGCCGGCAAGGTAGGGGATGCGGCCGAGGTGTCGCTCGGCGCAGTGCTGCGACCGCTGTGGCTCGACGCGCTCAAAAAGATCGAGATCGAGCATCGAGCCGGTGCCGACGGTCAGGCGGTGGCTCTGGCGATTTCCGCAGCGATGGATGCGGTGGTGCTGACGATCTACCAGCGCGTTGTCGCCCATGCGTCCGGCCCCCATGCATTGGTGGCGCTGGGTGGCTATGGCCGTCGCGAAATGGCGCCCTATTCCGATGTCGACATGCTTTTTCTGTTCAAGAAGGATGGGGACAAAATCTCCGAGTTTATCTCCGGAATGCTCAACCCGCTCTGGGATCTGGGATTTGAGGTCGGGCACAGCAGCCGCACCCTGGCCGAGGTGGCCAAATTCGCGCGCGAAGACCTGGAATCGTGCACGGCGATGATGGACGGGCACCAACTCGCCGGTGACGAGGCGCTATTTGCCGAATATCAGGAGCGGCTCTACAAAAAGGTTCCCAAACGCACAGTCGCCCAGCTCGACGGCTGGCGCCGGCAGCGGATCGAGAAACAGCAGTCGGTCCAGCTCCTCGAGCCCAATGTCAAAGAGAGCCCCGGTGGGTTGCGCGATATGCAGGTTTTCGAGTGGGCGCTCAAGGCCAAGGCCAAGACGTCCGAGGTCGCCGAGTTATGGGGTCAGTACCTCGACGCGGGCGATGTCGAGAGCCTGGCGCGCAGTCGCGCCTTCCTCTGGCGGGTGCGGCACGCGCTCCACTTTGCGGCGGGCCGCAAGCGCGACGCGCTCGAGCACGACCTCAAGCCGCAGATCGCGGCCGAGTTTGGCTATGAAGACGGGAGTCAGGAGCTGGCGGTGGAGCGCTTTATGCGCGATTACTACCTGCACGCCCGCACCCTCTTCCATCTCGTCGATCTGGCCTTTAAGCGGCTGACGCGCAAACCGCGCAATAGCAACCGCAGCATGTATCTCGAGCGCGGTGTGGCCTCGGTGGACGGGGAGATCATCCTCGCCGATGGCGAGGATTACTTCGCCGAGCGGCCCGAGCGCCTGCTGGAAATTTTTCTCACGGCCCAGATCAAAAACCTGGAGTTGAGCGAGGAGGTGCAGCGCACGGTGCGGGTCTGTTTGCACCTGATCGACGACGGAATCCGGCGCTCGCCCATGGCCCGCGATATCTTCCTCAAGATCCTCAAGCGCAAATCTCGCACCGCCCAGACGCTCAGGCGTCTGCACGATCTGGGCGTGTTGGGCGCCTACCTGCCCGAATTCGGCGGGTTGACCTGTCTGGTCCAATACGATATCTACCACATCTACACCGTCGATGAGCACACGCTGGTGGCGCTGGAAAATCTGGAGGGCCTGGTGCAGCAGGAGGGGTCGATGTCGGAGATCCTCGCCGAGCACGAGCGTCGCGACCTACTATTTTTCGCGGTGCTCTTGCACGATGTGGGCAAGTGGAAGCGCGACGACCATATCGCCCG
Organism: Candidatus Latescibacterota bacterium; assembly: GCA_036343835.1. Taxonomy (GTDB): domain Bacteria; phylum Latescibacterota; class UBA2968; order UBA8231; family UBA8231. The sequence goes on from JAYYUU010000123.1 coordinate 5,093, forward strand.
CGGCATTGAGATGACCGCGGCATTGAGCGAGCGGATCGGGCTTGCAGAGGACGAGCGGTCGATGTTGCTCTTTCTGGTCAAGCACCACCAGAATATGGTGCTGATCTCCCGCCGCCGCGACCTCGACGACTATGCGATGATCGCCGAGTTCGCCGGGCTCTTCGCCAATATGGAATGGCTCAAGGCGCTCTACCTAGTCTCGTATGCCGATCTTTCGGCGGTTGCGCCCGACGCCTGGACCGACTGGCAGGGGGCGCTGTTGTGGGAACTCTACTACAAGACTGCCGAGCAGTTGCGCTCGGGGATCCAGGCTTTGGAAGACAAGCAGCGCGCTCGACAACTGCTCGGGGAGCATCTCGAGCAGGTCACGGGCCGCTGGTCGGCGCTAAAGGTCGTCCACTTCCAGGAGCACGTCGAGCAGTTGCCGCCGCGCTATCTGGTCGCCTACGACCGCGCAGAGGTCGAGAGGCACCTGGACATGATCGCGCGCTTGGGCGAGACGCATCCTTTCGACGTGGAATTCGTCGAGCAGGAGGGCCATACTGAGATTGCCGTCTGCACCTGCGACCAGCGTCAGCTGATGGCCAAGATCTGCGGTGCATTGGCCGTCAACGACATCAATATCCTCCGCGCCGATGTCAATACCCGCGACGACGAGGTGGTGGTCGATATTTTCCAGGTGACCGATATCGACGACAGTCCGCTGTTGCCCGGGTGGAAGCAGAAACGGGTGCGCGAGCGGTTGGCGGAGGTGATTTCGCTGCGGCTGAAGGCGCGCGAGTTGATCGAGGGCTATAGCAGCAATTGGGATCGGCGGCGCAAGCAGCAGCAATATGACCAGCCGCCGCGCGTCGCCTTCGACAATCAGATTTCAGGTCGTTATACGGTGATTGATATCGATGCCCAGGACGATGTGGGGTTGTTGTATCGCATCGCCTATTTGTTGGGGGAGTTGGATCTGGATATTCATATGGCGATTATTAATACGGTGGCGGCGCGGGCGCAGGATGCGTTTTATGTGGTGGATGCGGAGGGGCAGAAGGTTGTTGACAACGAGGTGATTAATGGAGTGCGTCAGCATTTGATTGAGGGGCTTTCGTCTGGGGGATGATCTAGGCGTTTTTCGGAGGGAGGAAATCGGGAATTCCCTCTATATCGCTCAGCCGCGGGGTTAATGCTCCGTGGTTTTTTATTTGTAGTGGACGGTGACCCCTGATTTTTGCAGGGAGGGGATATGTACTGTGAGGGAAGTTGGAGAGAGGGGGTTGTCCCATATCTCGAGGACTTTTAGGGAGGATAGGTCTAGGAGGGGGGAGAGATCCGCGATCTGATTTTTGGCCAGGCGGAGGGTTTGAAGGTTGGTCTGGTTTTGGAGGGGAGTGAGGTCGGTGATTTGATTGTGGGATAGATCGAGAATTTTCAGGGGGAGGTTTGCAAGAGGAGATACGTCTTGTAGTTGATTTTTGGCGAGGCGGAGTTCGGTGAGGGCGTTGAGGTTGTGTAGGGGGTTGAGGTCTAGTATCAGGTTGTCGTCTAGGCGCAGGGTGTGAAGGTGGTTCAAGGTTGCGAGGGCGTTGAGATTCTGGATGTTGTTGGTGGCGAGGCTGAGGTGGCGGAGGCTGGTGAGGTTGGTGAGGGGGGTTAGGTCGGTGATTTGGTTGTGGGATAGGTCGAGGACTTCCAAGGGGAGGTTTGCAAGAGGGGATAGGTCTTGTAGTTGGTTTTTTGCGAGGCGGAGTTCGGTGAGGGCGGCGAGATTGTGTAGAGGGGTGAGGTCTACTATCTGGTTGTCGTCGAGGCGCAGGGTGTGCAGGTA
>JAYYUU010000124.1:0-6805 GCA_036343835.1 Candidatus Latescibacterota bacterium
CCGGCCAAAGGCAATTTGTACGACCATTCGACAACCAGGCGGCCAGAGCCTATAATTCCAGCCCATCACCGAGAGCAGTATCGACCCGGAAGTCTATTGCTAATGGACCAGGCCCAAAACCTTCGCCAACGACGGCTACCTCGTCGTGCGCCAGCTCATCGCCGCCGCCGTCCTCGAGCCGGTGCGCCAGCTTATCGCCCGCCACGCCGACCAACAGATAGACGCGATGCACGCGGCCGGAGAAATCGCCGACCTCTACACCGACGCCCCCTTCGTCGAGCGCTGGGCCCTGGCCGCCCGCGACTACAACCAGGTCCCGGACCGCCCGCCCCTTTCGCGCAACTGGGGCCAGCGCGACCTGTTCGACCGCGCCGTCTACGACCTGCTGACCCACCCCCCGCTCCTCGATCTGGCCGCCGGGCTCCTCGGCCCCGAGCTCACCGCCAATGGCGACTACTGGATCCGGCCCAAAATCCCCAACGACCCCAGCACCACCTTCGCCTATCACCAGGACAGCTTCTACTACGGTGGCGAAGTCTGGCCCGAGTTGCGCGTCCTCTCGGTCTGGCTGCCCTTAGTCGACGCCGACGAACAAAACGGCTGTCTCTCCTTCGTCCCCGGCAGCCACCGCCACGGCGCCATCCCCCACCGCGACACTGGCACCGGCCAGCGCGAGCCCGTAGACGATATCACCACCTACGGCCAACCCCGCCCCGAGCCCGTCGCGGTCGGCGACCTTATCGCCTTCGACAACCGCACCTTGCACGCCTCCGGACACAACACCACCGAGTCCGAGGTCCGCTGGAGCATCGACCTGCGCTATATGCCCACCGGCCAGTCCTACGCCTGGCACGCTGAAGGCGATAATTTCGACCAGGTCTACCCCGGTTTTATAGCCCGGGGCGTCGACCCGGACCAGGTCACGAGTTGGGAAGGTTGGCGCAATCGACCGCGTTAGGCGCCTTCGAGCACCGGGTCCTCGCCTTCGATGCGCTCGCGCATCTCGGCGAATTCACCGGAGCCGTCGTCGTCCCAATACTCGGTCTGTAGCGGCGCGGCATAACTCATCGGCAACGAGCCGCTCCAATCCGGCCGCACCATAAAGTGCGGCTTGTCGGGCGACATCAGGTTATACATCCGCGTCCCGTTCTCAAATTCCGTCTTGACGATCCACGTCTCGGGCTCCGGCGGCTCCAGCCCCGTCCGCCGCTCCAGCGCCTCCCTATCCAGCGTCAGCCCCAACCCCGGCCCCTCCGGCACCCGCACAAAGCCATTGACCGGTCGCAGCCTTTCCGCAACCACATCGCCCGCCAGGCTTTCGCTGGCGCTGACCGCGTGGAAGGTGGCGCTGGGAAAGGCGGCCATCATATGCGCGACCATCGTCCGCGTGATCTGTCCTCCGGTATTCTGCAGCATGAAGGGACTCTCATCGGCGGCAAATAGCCCGGCGCGCCGCACGGCTTCGCCGATGGTATAATGCCCCAGCATATAGGCATCGGCCGGCCGCACCAGCACCTCGTAGGTCGCCCGCATTGGAAAGTGGTGCAACACGATGGGCCTTTTCGCCCGCCGCCTGAGATCGATATACCCCTCAATATCCTCCCCTGGCAGCGGGTCCTCAAAACACCCGGCGATCGGATACTCCGCCAGCCCGTCCAACAACTCGGGCATGTGGTCGTCGGTCCCGTGCATGGTGAAATCGTAGTGGAGCTTAAACCCCGGCGGCGCCACCGCCTGCATCGCCTCGGTCTGGTCGAAGACATTCTCAAAGGGCGAGAGGTGAAACTTCATCCAGGTATGCCCCCCTCTCGCCAGATTCTCCACCGCCCGCGCCATCCGCCCCGGATCCGTCGCCACCGTCCACCCCGCCACCGGCACCCACGATCTCTGCTTCGGCCCAAAGAGCTTATACACCGGCACTCCCGCGGCCTGCCCCATCAAATCGTACATCGCCGTCCCCAACCCCAACGACGTCTCATCCCCCACCCAATCAAACGGGTTGGTCCCCATATACCGGTCGAGCACCTCCTGCGACGCCGTTGACCCGCTCTCCCCCAATCCAACCAGCCCGTCGTCGGTATGCACGACATAAATGGTCCGCCGCTGGCTAAAATAATAATGACTCAACTCGTGCACCCGCTCCTCGTCGTAGTCGAGGACGATCTCGTGCACTTCGATCTCGGTGACGCGCATAACCCCTCCTCTTTTTAATGTTAGACGGACGATAAAACCATATCACTTTATATACGGCATTGAGTCCGGGATGGCGATTGTTTATATACAACGAGCGCCCTTTACCCGGATAAAGACCCTCGCCAACTGGAGCCCATTCTCCGGATCCGGCCAGGGCGTCGACTCCCAGCGCCCGACGGCGCTGTCGAAGACCACGCATCGCGTAGCGGCGCCACGCTACCGGCTCTCGGAGAATAAACCATGGCCCCGTTCACCTTGCTCATCGCCGGCTGCGGCAGCGCCGGCCGCTCTGTCGCCCACGTCGCCGCCCGGGACGGCCGCGGCCAGATCGCCGCCTTAGTCGACCCGCAGCCGCACCAGTTAGAGAAACAGCTGGAGCTCTATCCCGACGCCGCCACCGGCGCCGACTACGCCGCACTGCTCAAGGAAACCCGACCCGATGTCGTGGTAGTCGCCGGCCCCGATCACCTCCACGCCGCGCAAACGCTGTTGGCCCTCGAGCACGGCTGTCACGTATTGGTCGAAAAACCGCTGGCGACCACCACAGCCGCCGCCCGCCGCATCGTCGCCGCCGCCGCAGCGTCCGACCGCCAGGTGATGACCGACCACACCATGCGCTATATGCATCCCTGGGGGGCGATGGCCCGCGCGGCACAGGAGGGCCAAATCGGCGAGATCTTCTTTATCCAGGGCGACTATATCCACGATATGTGGAGCTATTATTCTAAAGACGGCTCGACCCACACCCCCTGGCGCGCCGACCAGCAACACCCCCAAAACATCCTGCTCGGCGGCGGTTGCCACCCCATCGACCTGATCCTGTGGACCATCGACAGCCCGGTCGAGGAAGTCTTCGCCTACGCCAATAAAATGACCGTCCCCGAATTTCCGTCGGACGACTGTCACATTTTAAGTTTGAAATTCCAAAGCGGCGCGCTCGGCAAGGTCTTTGTCACCAGCGGCTGTTCGGGGCACGGCATGGGCGGCGGAATGCTGGCCGTCTACGGTGCGGAAGGGTCGCTGTGGCAGGGCAAGCTCTACCGGCGCGGCGAAGAGCCGGTAGTTTTCGAAGACAAGCTCGGCGAAATCGTCGGCGGCCACGGTTGGGCTGGAGCGGTCGTGGATTTTCTCGACGTGTTGGAGGGGAAAATGCCCAATCCGATCCCGGCGCGTTTTGGTGCCAAGACCGTAGCCGTGTGCGAGGCGGCCTTGGCGTCGATGGCGAGCGGAAAGCCGCAGCGACCAGAAGAATTTTGACCAGGAATAAAACGCTGGGAATCGCCTTGGGCGTCAACGACCATCCCGCGGTCAAAGGCCGATGCGCTCGACGAGTCCCTGATAGGCCGAGTTTTCGTCAAAACCAGGGGTCGAGGAAGAGCACGGTTATTGAGCTCCCGCATCGCCTTTAAACTCCGGAGCCAGCCCATACCGGGGTGCACATTCGTCATTCTGCGGGTTGACGCTGAGTGGGTGCAGGCGGCTGCGCGTGTTGAGATTGTCCGGATTTGCGTACTGGGCCCGGAGCCATTGTTGGTCGGGGCGCGGAGTCGTCATCATGGGGTTACAATCGCCGCGATCCGCTTGAGCTCGGTCTTGTTGAGCAACGGCCGCTTACAGGCGGCGACATTCTTGTTGAGATCCGATCGCTTCATCAGCCCCGCCACCACCGCCGCCACCCCGTCGTGCGCCAACGCGTATTTGATCGCCGCCTCCGTCAGCGGTCGGCCCTTTTTGGCCAGAAAGCGAAAGGCCTTGGCCGGGGCATCTTGGCCCTTGCGGTGCAGCCCGCCGCTGGCGAAGGGCGAGCGCGCCAACACTCCAACGCCTTGCTTTTTGGCCAGCGGCAAAATCTCCGTCACCGGTTCCCGCGTCAGCAGATTAAACGGAAACTCCACCACCTCGGCCCCCATCTCGATCGCCAGCGGAATCACCTCGGGACTAGCCGACACCCCGATAAAACGGGCCTTGCCCTGCTCTTTGAGCTTGCGCAGCGCATTCCACACGCTCTCCCGCCGCATCGTCTCGACCGGCGGGTCGTGCAGCAGAAAGACATCGACATAGTCGGTCTCCAATCTCCGCAAGCTCATCTCGCAACACCACTGCACATAGCGCGGATCGTGGCATTGCACCTGTTTTTCGTAGAGGAATTGCACGCTGTCGGCGCCGGGCAAGTACCCCGCCTTGGTCACCAGCACCAACTCGTCGCGGCGATCGCCCAACGTGCGACCGATCAGGCACTCGCTGCGGCCATTGCCATAGACATCGGCCAGATCGTAGGTATTGACGCCGGCATCGTGGGCGGCGTTGAGCAGGCGCTGGGCGTCTTTGACATCCATGGGACCCCAGAACAGCCCACCGATTTCCCAGCAGCCCATGCAGAGCTCGGAAACGTCGAGACCGGTTTTGCCGAGAGGGCGAGTACGCATAATCCTATGCTCCTTTAAGACGGCTTCTTAGACCACGGCCTGCGCTTCGTTGTCGATCCCCACCGCCTCCGCCACATGCCCAAAGCCATCCCGCGCCAAAAGCCGCGCCAGACCCGCGTTGACCTCCCGCACAATCCCCGGCCCTTTAAAGACCAGCGCCGAGTAGAGCTGCACCAGCGAAGCCCCCAGGCGGATCTTGCGATAGGCGTCCTCGGCCGAGGAGATGCCCCCCACGCCGATGAGCTTGTGCTGTGCCCGGTCGATGCGGCCGTACCAGAAGCGCACCGTCTCGTCGATCATCGCCCGCACCGGTTTGCCGCACAGCGTGCCGGGCAGCGGGTCGACGAGCGGTGCCGGCGACTTGAGCGGATAGTCTTTCCCCGGCGGCAAATTAAAAACAAAGCCCTTGACGAAATCGAAGGAATCGATCGCCTCCAGCATCCGCTCCATCCGCGCCGGATCGGCGTGCGCGGTGAACTTGAGAAAGATTGGAGGCAGGTCGTCGATTGCAGCGTATTCCCGCATCAAGTCGCGCAAATGGCTCCCCCCGTCAAAGGGAGAAACGCCGCCGGTGGTGTTGGGGCAATTGAGATTGAGTGCGATATAGTCGGCCCGGCGGGTAAAGGGCTTGACCGCTTCCACAAACTCCGCCACCACCGCATCCGGCTCGATTGGCTGGCCAGTGTTCGTCTCAACCAGATTGATACCCAATGGCGCATTCATTGGCCGCTCCGCCACCCTTGCCGCCACTACTTCGGCCCCGTCGTTGGGCACCCCGTAGTTGACCACCACCGCCTCGTCTAAGGGCAGGCGGAACAATCTCGGCCGCGGATTCCCCTCCGCAGCGTGCGCCGACACCGACCCCACCTCGACAAAGCCAAAGCCCAGCGCCGCCAGCGCCTGGATCACCCGGCCATTTTTGTCAAAACCCGCCGCCATCCCCAGCGGGTTGGCAAAGCGCAGACCGCCGACTTCAGTGGCGAGCCGCGCGTCCTCATACGCAAAAAGCCCCTTGAGCAGATTGCGCCCCGCAGCCGAAGCACCCACCCGCTCGCCAAGCGACAGCGCCCGCTCGTGGACCCACTCCGGATCGCAGCGAAATAGCAAGGGACGCACCATGTGCCGGTAGCAATCCATGCGCTTTTACCATTGATTAGATTAAGCCCGTAAGCTATGCTCTCACCTGATCAATAACAAGCTGCTTTTTAACGACAGGCCCAACCATGCCTCACCACCTCGCCCAACTCAATAAGGTTGTGGCTCTCCCCTCCTTCCCCCATATTTCTCCTCCCAACGGTTATGCACAATATCCCAGATCTCCTCGGGGGCATGCCCGCAGGGCGTCAAATGCTTGCGGCCCTGTTTCCACCGCCAATGCTTCTACTACACCGCCATCACTTCATCACCTATCACATCACAGGACCCCACCCATGCCCCGCGAACTCATTGCCGACCGCCCCGGCCACGCCATCCTCTCCACCTACGAAGAACAACCCTTAGCCCCCGACCAGGTCCGCGTAACAAGCCTCTTCAGCTCGGTAAAACACGGCACCGAACTCCGCGGCTTCCGCGCCGACACCCCCGACGCCTCCGATCGCTGGGACGGCCAACTCCGCCTCCACCGCCGCGGCGAATCCACCGGCGACGACTTCCTCCGCCGCCTCGGCAATATGTGCCTGGGCATCGTCACCGAAGTCGGTGCCGAAGTCGAGTCGCTAAAAGTAGCCGACCGCGTCTTCGCCCACCTGCCCATCCGCGAAACCCACACCATCGCCGCCAATCGCCTACAAAAGGCCCCCGACGGCGTCTCCCCCCAGGCCATCATGTACTGGGACCCCGCCGACTTCGCCCTCGGCGCCGTCCGCGACGGCTCGGTGCGCCTGGGCGACCGCGTCGCCGTCTTCGGCCTCGGCGCCATCGGTCTGATGGTCGCGCAGGCGGCGCGGCTTGGCGGCGCGCGCTGGATCGTCGCCGTCGACCCCATCGAACGCCGGCGCCAAGCCGCCCTGCGCCACGGCACCGACCTGGCGCTCGATCCCACCACCACCGACGCCGGTCTCGAAATCAAACAACTCACCGACAATATCGGCGCCGACATCACCTTCGAGACCAGCGGCTCCTACCGCGCCTTCGAAGACGCCCTGCGCACCACCTGCTACGCCGGCACCCTGGTCTCGACCGCCTAC
>JAYYUU010000125.1:0-8875 GCA_036343835.1 Candidatus Latescibacterota bacterium
GTGCTGGAGATTTACGGCACCCCCGCCAATCTGGATATGGCCGAATATGTCTACGTCTATCTCTGCGGGCTCTTGCAGCGACTCTGGCTGGAGTATAAGACCCGTCAGGGTCTGCCCGGCAACCGGGAGCGCCAGCGCTACTGGGCCGGGGTCTTAGAGGGCTTCCACCACAAGTTGCGCGAGCAGGAACAGGTAATCGCCAGCGCGCGCGCCCTCGTCTGGCGGGGCGATGGCCAGCTCGCGGCGTACTATCGCCATATCAATCCCAGAATACACACGCGCTATGGGTCCGGGGTAGCGGAGAGCGCGGCCTATCGCGATGGGCTGGAGGAGGGTCGCCGGGTCCAGATCCACCGGCCGGTGGAATCGCCGGCGGATTTTGGGGGTTATCTCCAGGATGCGTAGCCTCCTCGCGATCTTCTATCTGGCGGCGCTGGCCACGGCGGCTGGGGCCCAGTTTACCAGCTTTGGCAAGAACAAGGTGCAATACGCCGAGTTCGAGTGGCAGCGGATGGAGTCGGAGCACTTCGACGTCTATTTTTTTGCCGAAGAAGAGCAATTAGCCGCCTACGCCGCCCAGATGGCCGAGCGCCACTTTGTCGATCTGGAGAAGAAATTCGCCCACACCGTGCAGCGGCGGGTGCCCCTGGTCGTCTATTCTTCGCATATCTATTTCGAACAGACCAATATCATCCCCAATCTGCTGCCCGAGGGCGTGGCGGGTTTTACCGAATATCTCAAGGGGCGGGTGGCGATGCCCTTGAGCGGGTCCTATCCCGATTTCGAACGGGTCCTCCACCACGAGTTGGTCCACGTCTTTACCTTTGACCGCATCGCCCGGGTGCTCGAGCGGCACGAGATACTGGATTTTCGCCCAGCGCCTTTGTGGTTTACCGAGGGATTGGCCGAATACTGGTCGAGCGAGTGGGCCAGTTTTGGCGATATGGTCATCCGCGATGCGCTCTTTGCCCGGCGGCTGGTGTCGATCGAGCAGATGCTCTATATCAATGGCACCTATCAGATGTACAAAGAAGGCGAGTCGATCTGCCACTTTATGGCCGACCGGCACGGCGAGGATATCTTCGAGCAACTCTTTGAAAATTGGTGGCGCGGCGAGACCTTCGAAGAAATCTTCGCGCTGACCACCGGCGAGCCGATCAAAACTTTCGACAAGGCCTGGCAGTACTATCTGAGCAAACACTACCTGCCCGATATCGCCCAAAGCGACCCGCCCTCCGAGTTGGCCAAAGCCCGCACTGAGACCGGCTTCAATATCAAACCCGAAATCGCCCGTGGCGACAGCAACGCGTTCTACCACTTCCGCAACGACCAGGGCTATACCCAGATCGTCCGCTCATCTCTCGATGGCGGCGAAGCAGAGATCGTAGTCGAGGGCGAGCGCCTGCCCATCTTCGAGTCGCTGCACCCGCTGTCGACGCGGCTGGCGGTATCGCCCGATGGAAAATCACTGGCTTTTTCGGCCAAGAGTCGGGGGCGCGACCACCTCTATATCTGGGATATCGAGACCAAGCGCCAAATGCGAGATCTATCGTTTGAGGAGGTCGTTGCGATCGAGTCGCCGTCCTTTGCCCCCAATGGCATGCGGCTGTCCTTTTCGGGTAGCGATCAGGGAGGATTGACCGATATTTATCTGGTCGATCTGCAGGATGGTTGTCTGGAATCGATAAGCCACGACCTCTATCACGATCGCCAACCCGACTGGTCGCCCGATGGCCAACGCATCGTCTTTAGTTCGGATCGCTGGGCGGGGGGCCGACGCGGCTACTACAATCTCTTTTTATACGATCTGGCCTCCGAGCAAATTCTGGCGCTGAGCCAGGGCGAGCACAACGACGCGCAACCGCGCTGGAGCTTCGGTGGCGAGCATATCGTCTTTAGCTCGGATCGCGACACGATGTACAATATTTACGCGGTGCGGCTGGAGCGAGGTCCCGAGGGCGAACGGGCGGGGACGCGGCGTCTGACCCGAGTGTTGACGGGGGCTTTTGATCCAGTGCTGAGCGAGGATGGCGAGCGCCTATTTTTTTCGGGTTTTCAAAGTGGCGGCTTTCAGATCTACGAGTTGGAGGTGGCACTGGCCGATAGCGCCGAGGAGCGTTGGCAGGCCGTTGAAGTGGCGCGGGCGGAGCCGTGGTCTCTACTAGAGGGGTTTCACGGCGAGAGCCAGCTCGCGCGCCGCCCCTACGAGCGCAAGATGAGTCTCGATATCGCCCAGAGCCAGATCTCGCAAGATCCCGAATTCGGCACCTCGGGCGGGATTCAGGTGGCCTTGAGCGATGTGCTTGGCAACGACCAGTATTATTTCGTACTATCGCATATCTCCGGCAGCCGCACCGGTTTTTTCGATGGGCTCAACCTCGCCCTGTCGCGGCTGCACCTGGGGCAACAGCTCAATATATCCTGGGGTGTATTCCGGCTCAACGACCGCTTTTCGAGCCGCTTCGGCCGCTTTGTGCGCGAGAAGCGCACCGGGGGGCATATCGGGCTGAGCTATCCCTTTTCGCGGCACGATCGGATCGAAACCCGGCTCTCGCTGCGCCGGTCGGAGATCGACCGCCAATTCGAGGGCCGCAGGCTCTCGGGCTGGTTGGCCAACAATTTCATCAGCTATACCCACGACAGCAGCATCTGGGTCCCGACCGGGCCGCTAGAGGGCAAGCGCTATAGCGTCGGGATGGGGCAGACGGTGGATTTCAAGACCTCGCGGCGCTTCAATATCACGCTCTTCGGCGATTATCGGCACTACTTCCGCCTTTCGCCACGCAGCGCCTATGCGCTGCGCGTTATGGGTCGCCGCTCCACCGGCGACGTGCCCGAGTTCTTCTCCATCGGGGGCAGTTGGACGCTCAGGGGTTATCCCTGGCGTTCGATCTGGGGCAGCAAGATGGTGCTGATCAACCAGGAATTGCGCTTTCCGCTGGTCGACCGGCTATTGGTCGGCTTTCCCTTTGGCAATATGGATTTTGGCCGATTCAGGGGCGCGTTGTTTTTGGATGCGGGCAATGCCTGGAACGACGACTTCGGCGAGTGGCGCGGGGCTTTTGGCGTCGGCGTCCGCCTGGCGTTGGGCGGGGTCTTCGTCTTTCGCCTCGACGGAGCGCGGCGCACCGATTTCCATTCGGTGGATGGCGATACGCGCTGGGATTTCTTCTTTGGTTGGGATTTTTAGCATGCGTGGCGGGTTGGTACTGCTGGTGCTGTTTTTCGGCTGTGGCGAGAAGGTGTTTTATCTCGGTGAGCAAGGATTTCACGCCGGGCGCGATCTGGCCGCGGGGCCCGAGCCGCCATTGCAGCTATTGTGGGAGCGCAATATCGATGCCCCGCCGTCGGGTGGGGTGCTCTTCGCCGGCTCGTTGGCCCTGCAGCTGACGACCTCGCCCTCGCTCCATGCCTTCGACCGCCATAGCGGAGCCCGCTTGGGCAAGCAGGGCTATGACGAAATGGCCTGTGGCCCTGGCGTGCTGGCGGGGGAGTTGTTTTTGCTGGGGGAATTGGGCGATGGGGCGGGCTTGCGGGCGTTGGACCGCAGGACGCTGAAGGAGCGCTGGCGTCATCCGGGCACATACTGTCAGCCGCTGGCTGCCCGTGGCGATACCCTGGTGGTCGTCGGGGAGCAGGGGGTAATACAGGCGTTGCATATCGTCGATGGTCGCCCCTTGTGGCGCGCCGAGTTGGGGGATAGGGTGCGGATCGGGCTGGCGCTGGGGGAGGATTGGGTCTTTGCGGGGACCATTGCGGGCGATTTGGTGGCCCTGGCGCTCGCCGACGGGGCAGAGCATTGGCGGCGGGCCTTGGGCGAGGGGCTGCGCTCGCGGCCTTTATTTGCCGGTGAGTTTCTCTACACCGCGACGGCGGCGGGGCGGATCGTCGCGGTGCGCAGCGATTCTGGGCAGGTTGTCTGGGAGCAGTCGCTGGGTGCCTTGCCCACCGAGGGGTTGGCGTTGGGGGCGGGGGTGCTGGTGGTCGGATGCGTCGATCGCCAGCTCTATGGCCTCGACGCGGAAACGGGGGCGGTGCGGTGGCGTTTCGCCACCGAGGGCGTGGTGCGCAGTAGTCCACAGGTCACCGCCCAAACGGTCTATGGTGCTTCGAGCGACGGCCATCTCTATGCCCTGGAACTGGAGAGTGGGCACCTATTGTGGAAATATCGCCTGGATGGACCGGTGCTGGCGCCGGTGGCTGTGGGCGATGGCGTAGTTGGCGTTGCGAGCGAGAAGCGGACGCTCTATGTATTCGGGCGTCGATAAGGGAGGATGGAAGCGGTGAGCAGGATGATAGCAGGCGGTTTGGCCCTGGCGCTGATTGCGGGTCCGCTGGCCCCGAGTCAGGCGCTGGAGCTACCCCGGCGCTTCGCCGCTGCAGAGATAGCGCTGGAGGTGCAATTTACCGAGCGCTCCGCGCCCCGCGCGCGACCGGCGCCGATCAGGTCGGCCGCCAAAGTCGAGAAGAAGCGCTCGCGGGCGCGGCTGTATTTGAGCGCGGTACTGACGGCGGGGGTGGGCATTGCCGCCTATTGGAGCAAGGAGCGGGCCGACGCGGCCTACGAGCGCTATTTGCATTCGGCCAATGTCGCGCAGCAAAATGAGCTCTACGACAAGGCCCGGCGTTTCGACCGCCTGGCCGGGGCGGCGTATTTCGGGATGGAGGCGGGGGTGGTGCTGAGTTCCTACCTGCTCTTTTTCGCGCGATGAAACGCGTCGTCTGGATCGGTTTTTGCCTGGGGGTGCTGGCCTTCGCCTGTAGCGATCGCCAGCGCCGCAATCCGCTCGACCCGCAGGTCGAAGATCCGCAGAGCGGTTTGCTGAGTCCCTTGCAGGCCATCGCCTTTGACGGCCGGGTGGAGTTGCGCTGGGATTTTTCGCGCTTTGTCGATATCAAAGGTTATCGTCTCTACCGCCGTCTGCCCGACCGCGATTGGGAGGCGATAACACCGATCTTAGATCCGGCGACCACCGAATATACCGACGCTGCAGTACAAAATGGCACCAGCTACGAATATCGACTGGGTTTGCTGGTAGTAGGAGAGGGCGAGCGTTTTGCCGACGGCGCAGTCCAGGTGATGCCCGGCCCCGAATTGGCCTGGGTCGCCGACCGCAGCACGGGGCTGGTATGGCAGGTTAGCGCCGATGCGCGCAATGCGCACTTTGCGCAAGGGCGCTTCCGCGATCTGGCCGATATCGCCCTCGACGCGCAGGACGGTTCCTGTTGGGTCAGCGACCGGGGTTTTGCGGGTCTGTATCGGGTCGACGCCGAGGGCGAGTTGGCGTCGTATGCCGCGGTGGTCGAGCAGCCCGGTGCACTCGCCATAGACGCGCAGGCCCGAATTGGCTGGCTAGCCGATACGGGGCGGCGGCGGGTGTTCTGGTTTTCTCTGGTCGCCACCGACTCGCTCGAGCTCTTCGTCGTCGACGCCGGTTTTGTCGATCCCGTGGCGCTGGCGGTCCAATCCGGTGGCTGCTGGATCGCCGACCAGATCCAGAATCGGGCGATGTTTTATCAGCTCGACGGAACCCGACAGGTCGAATTCCGCGCATTGGAGGCGCCGGTGGTCCTCGCCGCCGGGGCCGAAGGGGAGGCCTGGTTGCTGGTCGACGAGGGTCGCCACCTGCTGCGGCTGGACCGCTTCGGTCAGAGTTTGGGCGTCGATCTGCCCTTTGCCGCGGCGGTGCGGCTCTCGGTCGACGGGGCGACCGGGGCCTGTTGGGTGCTGGGGGAAAGGGATATCGCGGTGTTCTCGCCTGAGGGGGTGATGGAGCAGCACTGGACCGATGTGCCCGGGGGCAGCGGCCTGTTCTTTGATGCAGTGCACCAGCGGGCCTGGGTCGCCACCGGTGACGCATTGTGGAAATTTACCGCCGAGGGCCAGACCATAGCCCGGCTCGATGGCTTTTCCTCCATCGTGCGCATCGCGGTGAATCCGGGTCGCTGAGTCTCGACAGCTTGGCTGGCGACCCTTATTTTTACCCCTATGAATAAAAATAATCAGATCACCAGCATGACTGGCTTTGGCAGCGGCGCGGCCGAGGGTCAGGGCCAGCAGATCGGCATCGAGCTGCGTTCGGTCAATAGCCGCTATCTCGATATTCAGATCCGCAGTCCCTCCAACCTGCAGGCTTTTGAGCAGGCCATCCGCGAGCGGATCCAGGCCCGGGTTAGTCGCGGTAAGATCAGTGCCAATATCTCCTGGACAGAAGCAGCGCAACAGACCGCCTTGCCCCAGTTGAACGAGGATGTCGCCACCCGCTATCTCGAGCAATTGCGGCAGTTGGCCGGGCTGGCCCAAGCCGATGCGGAAGTCGATCTGGCGCTACTGGCGCTATTGCCGGGGATATTTCGCTTCGAGTCGCTGGAGGTGGAGGGCGAGGCGACGCAGGAATTGTTGTTTGCGGGCCTGGATCAAGCACTGGGCGATTTAATGGCGATGCGCACGGCCGAGGGCCAGACGCTGGCCGAGGATCTGCGCCGCCGGGTCGAGCTGGTGGATTCGCATCTAGAGCATATCGCCGAGTTGGTGCCCAATACCCGCGAGCAAGTCCAGAGCCGGTTGCGGGACAAGGTCGCGGCCCTGCTCGAGCCGGGCTCAATCGACGAAGACCGCCTGGCGATGGAGGTCGTGCTCATCGCCGAGCGCAGCGATATCACCGAGGAGATCGTCCGCTTCCGCAGCCACAACGCCCAGTTTTTTAAGGGGCTCAACAAGGGTGGCGAAGTGGGCCGGCGCTTTAACTTTCTACTGCAGGAAATGAATCGCGAAGCCAATACCATCAGCTCCAAATCCTCCGACTCGGAGATCATTCACTGGGTGGTCGAAATCAAGGAGGAAGTCGAGCGACTGCGCGAGCAAGTGCAAAACCTGGCTTGAGGATGAACGATGGCGCCAGCGCAGATCATCACCGTCAGCGGCCTGCCCGGCAGCGGCACCAGTACGGCCTGTGACCAGCTCTGCAGGTGGTTGGGTTGGGCCCATGTCGACGCCGGCCAGATCTTCCGCCAGTTGGCGAGAGAGGCCGGGTTGAGTCTGGCCGAGTTCGGGCAGCGGGCCGAGGTAGATGGGTGCATCGACCGCCAGCTCGACGAGCGGATGGTCGCCCAGGCGCAAGCCCAGGCACCGATCGTCGTCGAAGGGCGGCTGACCGGTTGGATGGCCCAGCGCAACGCCCTGTCCGCGGTCAAAATCTGGCTTGCGGGCTCACCCGAAATTCGCTCGCGACGGGTGGCGCGCCGCGAGTCGAAGGCGGCGGCCCAGGTCCTTGTAGAGATACGGCAACGCGAGGCGTCCGAGGCCCGGCGTTACGAGCAACATCACAAAATCCGCATCGACGATCTGTCGGTCTACGATCTGGTTGTCAACACCGAAGCGCTCGATGTCCAAAAAGTGGTCGCCCAGATCCTCGCCTACCTCGAAAAGTCATGAGTCTGCAAAGTCGCAAGATCCTCCTCGGGATCACCGGCGGCATCGCCGCCTACAAGGCCCCTGAAATTGTGCGGCAATTCACCGCTTGCGGCGCTGAAGTCAGGGTGGTGATGACTCGCACGGCCTGCGAGTTCGTCGCGATAAAAACCCTCGAAGTGCTTTCCCGCCACCCCGTCTACACCGACCTTTTCGATCGCGATCGCGAGTTTTCCGTGTTGCACGTGGGGCTGGCCGAATGGGCCGAGGTGATGCTGGTCGCGCCGGCGACGGCCCATTTTTTGGGCCGGGTCGCAGGGGGGCTGGCCGACGATCTACTCACCACATTGATGTTGAGCGCGACGGCACCGACTTTTTTGTCGCCATCCATGGAAGAGCACATGCTCACCAGCGGTGCGGTGGAGGCCAATTTGCAGCTGCTTACTGAGCGCGGCTATCACCTGCTCGAGCCCGAGACGGGCCCTTTGGCTTCCGGTGCGAGCGGGCGCGGACGAATGCCCGAGCCCGCGGCGTTGGCCGCGGTGGTCGCGGCGCATTTCAGTGGCGATCTCGACGGGTTGAAACTGTTGGTCTCCGCCGGTCCCACGGTCGAAGATCTCGACCCAGTGCGTTTTATCTCGAATCGTTCGTCGGGCAAGATGGGCTATGCCATCGCGCAGCGGGCCGCTGAGCGCGGGGCGCAGGTGTGGCTGGTTGCGGGACCGACTGCCTTGCCAGTGCCCGCCGGTGTCGAGTTGCACGAGGTGCGTTCGACACTCGATATGCAGCGGGTGGTAGACGAGCTTTTTGCCGGGGTGGATGGGGCGATTCTGGCGGCGGCCCCGGTCGACTATCGCGCTGGGACCGCCGCCGAGCACAAGATCAAGCGCTGCGGGGAGACCCTCTCGGTCGAGTTGGTCGAAAACCCGGATATCTCGGCGGGTCTGGGAAGCCGCAAGGAGGGCCGGGTGCTGGTGGTCTTCGCGATGGAGACCGAAAAGGGATTGGAGCGGGCGCGCGAGAAACTGGCTCGCAAGGGGGGCGATCTAATCGTGCTCAATATGCTCCGCGACGAGGGCGCGGGCTTTGGCCATGATACCAATAGAGTCACCATGATCGACGCCGAGGGCGGTGAAGAAGCACTGCCACTATTGAGCAAATTGGCGGTTGCCGATCGGATTCTCGACTGGGTGCGGGGACGGCGATCGGACCAGCGCTTGACAGTGTGATTTTCCGCAAGCATTTTCAGCGGATGGAAGAGCAGAGCGAAGATTCCCTGGCCCAAGCGCGGCGCTATCTGGCCGATCTCGTGGTTTTCGAAGGGGCTAAGTTTATAGTGCCCGAAGGGGTTGTGAGCGAAGAGGTGCCCGTCGCGCCGGCTGCGGCTACAGTGGAGGAGGGGGGGGCTTTGGCGGCCTTTCGCCGCCAGATTTGCGAGTGTAGCCGCTGTGGCTTGGGCGCGAC
>JAYYUU010000126.1:0-7693 GCA_036343835.1 Candidatus Latescibacterota bacterium
CTCAACCGCCGCTTCTTCCAATACCCCAACCTGCTCGAAAAGAATCACTACCAGCATAGCATCGACGCCACCGCCGCCTACGCGCAGGCGGCCTGGGACCTCTATCCCTTCGCGCTCTACGCCGAGAGTTTCGCCATCGAGGATGAATACACCAACAACTACTGGCTCGTCGATAAGGAGGGCCGGATCCGCTACAAGGACCCCATCCCGCAGATCTACGAGTTTGTCGACGACGACGACGACTACAACGCCACCCCCGAGTGGCAGCGGCCCGACCTCGAGATCCGCGGCGGCAATATCGTCCAGCGCCGCCTGTGGAACGACCAGGCCTGGCCCGGCTACGACGAGAATGGCGACTTCGTCAACGACTTCAACCAGAATCGCAACAATTTTCCCGATTACGAGGAGCCCTTCCTGCGCTACCGCGCCGACCGGCCCGAGTTCCTCTTCGGCCTCGACATGAACCACAATGGCACCATCGACCGCTTTGAAAACGACCGCCTCGCCGACTATCCTTATAAGGCAGACCACCGCGGCTACAATGCCCACCTGAGCGCCAATGCCGGTCCCGCGCTCAAACTGACCCTGGGCCGCCAGCGCATGGAACTGATTTCGGGCGATGGCCGCACCGAGGCCGATTACGCGCTATTGACCCTGCGCCATCTCTTCAAAGGCGGCAGCGCCTTCCGCTTCTTCGCCCGGGGCGCTAAGGTCGCCGACGATATACCCGACAATCTCTGGCTGTGGTTCCAACCCATCGGCTCGCCCGACCGCATGCGCGAGGTCCGCGACCCCCTGTCCTTCAAAGACACCTATAAGAGCACCCTCTACCTCGACTGGGACCTGCGCCTCGGGCCACAGGTGAGCACCTTTCATCGCTTCAAATGGGACCGAGTCGAGCAGCGCGAAACGACGACCGACGTGATTGGCTTTGACGGCCGGGATCTCAGCGGATTTCTGGGGGTCATCAACAAGGCCGAGTGGAGCCTGCCCGTCGGTCTGGCGGTCCTCGAACCGCGCTGGAAAAGCGAATACCGCCGCGATACGCCCTTCTCGACCCGTCTGTCCGAAGGCGAGAGCCTCGAACAGACCCTCTTCCTGCTCTGGACCCAGCCCCTCTTCGCCGAGACCTCGGGCGTCAGCTACTTCCCCCGCTTTGGCCGCCAGCTCTTCGACAGCCAGCTGCAGTTGGGCCTGGAGCGCTCCCTGTTCTGGATGCTCGACGGGCAGCGCGAGGAGATTTCCGAAGATTTCAAGAGCTGGACTTTCCTCTTACAGCTGACCAATCGAGTCGCCTACCAGGGCTACGAGTTGGTCTCCCGCCTCGGGCTGCAACTGGCGCGACAGAGTTTCGCCACCAGCCCGACCGAGAGCTCCAGCCTGTTCTTTTTGACCATCAACGCGGGGTTGGGCGGATGATCCGCCTGCTCACCATCCTCTGCGGGCTCCTCGCACTCAGCGCCCACGCCCAACCGGTGCGGACCCTGATCATCGGCGAGGGAACGACCACCTGGCAGAGTGGCGGCTTCAGCATCAGTCCCAAGGTCGTCGCCAGCAGGGGCCGCCTCGACACCACCAATACCCCGGGCAACGCCATCGACTACGACCGCCGTCCCGGTTGGATCAGCCCGCTGTTTTTCGACGGCGCGCAAAATATCGCCGCGCGGGTGCTCGAGGGAAATGGCCGCATCACCTCGCCCGATGTCGGCCGCGGCTTCGAAGAGCAATTCGAGGGCATCGTCAATGGCAGTCCGTCGATCGCCTTTATCCGCAAGCCCACCGCCTTTGATCCCGAAGTCAACGCCCGCGGCATTCGCGTGGTGCTGGACTTCTTCGTGCCGGTGGGCGTCGAGCGGGTGCGCTTCTACCCGCGCAATACCGTCACCCCCAACGCCGCCACGCCCTTCCACGCCGATTTTATGCGCGGCTACGAGCTGTGGGTCAACCCCGCGCGCACCAGCCTGGCCTCCCCCGATATCCTCGTCGAGCGCAATACCGAAAACGAGGAGCCCATCGTCGACATCGCGGTGCCGCCGCAATACGTGCGGATCCTGATGCTCAAATCGCTGGTCAACGTGCCCTTCGAAATCGACGAACTCGAAGTCTACGGCACCGGCTTTTTGCAGCGCGGCCAGTATCTGACCGATATTATCGACCTCGGCGAACGCGCCACCATCGGCCCCATCCGCTGGGTCGAAGACTCGATCGCCGACCCCGAATTCTCCGAGCTCGAGGTGCGGGTCCGCACCGGTCACGACGGCACGCCGCTGCACTACCGCCGCATCCTGCCCCGCGTCCCGGGCACCCCCGGACCGCGCGAGGTCGAATTCGTGACCCCCGACGAGTACTTCCGCCTCGACAGCGGCGAGCGCGCCCCCTATGCCGCCGACACCGACAACTGGAGCCCGAACTTCCCCGTCGCCAATGGTCAACTGATCACCGCACCCTCGCCCCGGCGCTACGTGCAATTCCAGGTCGACTTTGCCGGTGGGCTATTCGAGTCCCGCGAGATGGACCGCCTCGAATTCGACTATATCACCCCGCCCATCGCCGACGAGTTGATCGCCGAGGTCTTCCCGCGGCTGGCCCAAGCCGAGGAACCGGCGATCTTCCGCTACGCGGTGCGACTGCGCCAAACCGACGAAATCCGCGGCTTCGACCGCCTCGAAGTCGACACCAATGTAGCCGTTACCGATATCCGCGAGGTCAAAGTCGACGGCATAGATATCCCCTTCGATATCGAGTTTATCCGCGAGGAGGGCTTTGCCATCCGCTTCCCGCTGATCACCGCCGACACCTCCCTTTTGGAATTGACCTTCGATCTGCCGATCTTCCGCTTCGGCACCACTTTTTCTGGGCGCGCCTACAATAGCCGCGCCCTCTCGGTGCCACAGGCCCTGGTCCCGGGCCACGCGGTCGACTTCGGTCCGGGCGATATCGACGAACTCTCGGGCCTGGCGGTGGCGATCCCCAAACCGCAGATCGGCAAGCTGGTCGGCGAGATCGCCATCAAGTCGCGCGTCTTCACCCCCAATGGCGACGGCGTCAACGAGGCGTTCGAAGTCTTCTTCAATATCCTGCAGCTAACGCGAGACGCGCCGATCCGCTTCGAGGTCTACGATCTATCGGGGCGGCGTTTGCACTCGGTTTTCGCCGGGGAGCGCGGGATCGGGCCGGTGACCGCGACGTGGGATGGACGCCTGGCAGACGGCGGCACCGTTGTGCCGGGAACCTATGTGTGGGCATTGCGGGTGGAGGCGGATGCCTTTGACGAGGTGCATACGGGAACGATGGCGGTGACATACTAATGAAACTCCTGCTCATCCTCCTGCTCGCCACCACCGCGCTCGAAGCCCAGGAATTCGGCACCCGTCTGGGCGCGGTCCAACGCGGCGGCAAAATCTCCTTCGAGCCGCGTGGCCCCGGCGTGCTCTTCGACGCGCTGGACCCCGCCGTGCGCAAGTGGTATGTCCCGCAGGAGCTCTACAGCGAGTACGGGTGGCGCCACGAGCAATATTCCAACTACGCGCGCGAAAACTACCAGCGCTACGTGCGCACCGCGATCGAAGGCAACTACTTCTACGACCTCTTCGGCAACTTTCTCAACCGCGGCTGGCTGATCTTCGACTGGCGGCAGCAAAACCCCCAGCCCTTCGGCTCCACCCTCTTTAAGGGCAGCCGCTTCGCCGGGTGGTTCAACAGTGTCGTCATCGCCTCCGACCACAAGGGCCAATACCACTACGCCATCACCGTCGGCGACGAAATACGCACTACCCTGACCCCGCTGACCTTCTCCAAACCGCGCTTCAATGGCGTGCAAATCGACCTGGCCTCAGACAACTACGCGGCCACTCTGCTGCTGTCGCGCATCAGCCAGCCCGACCCCTTCGAAGGCGCCGGTTCCAACTCCGCAGCGGCCCGCACCGACAACACCAATCTCGGCGGCGTCCGGGTCGAAGCCCAGAGCGGCGACTTTGTCAAACTCGGCGGCACCTTCGTCAACGCCCACCATTCGCAATCGCAAAACGACGCGCTCAGCGGCAATTTCTTCAAAGGCGGCCTCACCGGCTCGCAGAATCTCGAAAACCTCAGCTTTATCGAAATCCTGATCAAGGACGACTCGCCCGCAGACGACGAGGCCGGCGGCGCGCTCTTCGACGCCGATATCCTCATCTACGACCTCGACGGCAACGAGATCCGCGGAGCGGAGATCGGCTTTCGGCCTTTAATCGAAGGCGGCTTCCAGCGCCGGGGCTTTCTCGCCGCCGACGGCGACGAGGAGATCCTGCTGCGCTTCGACCTGCTCGACCCCGCTTACTCCGGACCCGAGCCAGCCGCCATCCGCCGCATCCGCCTCGAGCTCGTCGTCGCCAACGACTATCTCATCGAGGTCGGCTCCGACCTGCAATCCGACATCTTCCTGCGCCCGGTCTTTATCCCGGTCTTCCGCGCCGACGGCAATGTCAAAGACTCGTCCAACCAGCGGGTGCTGGCCTTCGACTACGGGCTGCCCACCGCCAATCAGCTCGCCGGTTTCACCCTCGAATTGACCGACCTCGAGGGCTTTAATGGCCACTTCGAGCTCAATATCAACAATCGCTGGCGCAAATATCCCAACCCCGACCTCGAAAAACACCACATCGGCAGCGAGGAAACCAGCGCCTGGATGGCCAATCTCTCCAAGATCTCGCATCCCTACTTCGGCTTTGCCGAGGCCTTCTATATCGCCCCCGACTATCAGACCTCCTTCCGCACCGTGCAGGAAACCGGCATCGTCGACTACGCCGATAAATTCAAACTCTACGAATTCGTCGACGACAACGACGACCAGGACCGCTTCCCCGACTGGCGCCGACGCGGATTTCTTCCCGGCGATGCCGTGGTTTTCCCCGGTTGGGATGAGAACAACGACTTTATCTCCGACTACAATCAGAACGACAACTCGGACAGCCCCAATCGCTTCCCCGACTACGACGAACCCTTCCTGCGCTTCCACACCGACCGGCCGGAGTTTCTCTACGGCATCGACATGAACCACAATGGCACCATCGACCGCTTCGAAAACGACGAAGAGGCCGACCTGCCCTACAAGCGCGACCGCAAAGGCTACAATATCTACCTCGGCCGCTACCTCCACCCCCAGCTCAAACTCACCCTCGGTCAGCAGCGGGTGCGCCAGATCGCCGACGAGCGCCGCAATCTCGCCAGCTATCTGCTGCTCTCGGGCGACCACACCATCTCGCGTTTTCGCCTGCGCTTGTTCCAGGATCTGCGCAAGGTCGAGGACACCATCCGCAACGATCTATTGCAGTGGGTCCAGCCGCCGAATTCGCGCGGCGAGTTGCGCCCGGTCCGCGACGTGCTGCCGGCGCGGAACACGGTCATCAACACCACCTGGCTCGGTCTCGACTACGATGCGGGGTCGGCATTAAAAATAAAAAACGTCCTGCGCTGGCAGCGCTACCACCAGCTCGATTCCAGCAAACAACTGGCCTTGCGCACGATGCGCGAGCAGACCTCCTTCGTTGGCGTGATTAACAAGGCCGAGTATCGCCTCGACCTCGGCTCGCTGAGTCTGATTCCGGCGCTCAAGAGCGAATTCCTGCGCTTCAGCTCCTTTACTTCAGGCGAGGCCACCCGCCGCGAGTTGAGCGAAATAGCGATGCTCATCGCCCGCCAGGCCATAATGCGCTCGACCTATCTCGAAACCGGGATCGAATACCACCGCTTTATCCAGCTCCAGGAGCCGACGCCGCCGCGCGCCGACGACGACTTCACCGAGCTGACCGCGCTCTTGCAGCTGACCGATGTCTCCGACTACCAGGGCTATCGCCTGACCACCGTACTGGGCTTCTCGCTCAGCCGCCTCGACTCCGAGGTCGAAGATCCCACCCTCAGCACCCGGGGCTTTATCACCGTCTACGCGGGGATCGAATAATGAAATCCACGCTATTGGCCCTGCTATTAATCGCCGCATTGGCTATGCAAGCCCGTGCCCAGGACTATGGCACCCGTTTGGGCACGGTCAAACGCGGCGGCAAAGTCTCCTTCGAGCCGCGTGGCCCCGGCGTGCTCTTCGACGCGCTGGACCCCGCCGTGCGCAAGTGGTACGTCCCGCAGGAACTCTACGGCGAATACCAGTGGCAAAATTGGCAGTACGCCAACTACGCCCGCGAAAACTACCAGCGCTACGTACCCAGCTCAATCGAGGGCACTTATTTCTACGATCTCTATGGCAACTTCCTCAACCGCGGCTGGCTGATCTTCGACTGGCGGCAGCAAAACCCCCAGCCCTTCGGCTCCACCCTGCGCAAGGATGGCCGCTTCGGCGCGTGGTTCAACAATGTCGTCATCGCCTCCGACCACAAGGGGCAATACCACTACGCCATCACCGTCGGCAACCAGATCCGCACCACCCTGACGCCGATGACCTTTTCCAAGCCACGCTTCAATGGCGTACAGATCGACCTGGCCTCCGACAAATACGCGGCCACCCTTCTACTATCGCGCATCAGCGAGCCCGGCTCTGCCGCCGCCCGCACCGACAACTCCAACCTCGCCGGCGGCCGGATCGAGGTTCAGGTCGGCGACTTCGTCAAGCTCGGTGGCACCCTCGTCAACGCCCACCACTCGCACACCCAGGACGATGCCCTCAGTAGCAACTTCGCCAAGGGCAGCCTGCTGGACTCCCAGCGCTTTGAGAGCCTGAGCTTTATCGAGATCCTGATCAAGGACGACTCGCCCGAGGATGGCGAGGCCGGCGGCACGCTCTTCGACGCCGACATCCTCATCTACGATCTCGAGGGCAGCGAAACCCGTGGTTCGGAGATCGGCTTCCGGCCTTTAATCGAAGGCGGCTTCCAGCGCCGCGGCTTCCTCGCCGCCGACGGCAACGAGCAGGTCAAGCTGCGCTTCGACCTGCTCGACCGCACGTACTCGGGACCCGACCCATCCACCATTAGCCGCATCCGCCTCGAACTCGTCGTCGCCAACGACTATCTCATCGAGGTCGGCTCCGGGCTGCAGACCAATATTGTTCGACAACAGATCTTCATCCCGGTCTTTCGCGCCGATGGCAATGTCAAAGACTCGTCCAACCAGCGGGTGCTGGCCTTCGACTATGGCTTGCCCACCGCCAATCAGCTCGCCGGCTTCACCCTCGAATTGACCGATCTCGAGGGATTCAATGGCCACTTCGAGCTCAATGTCAACAATCGCTGGCGCAAGTATCCCAACCCCAATCTCGAAAAGCACCGCACCGGTGGCGAGGAAGCCACCGCCTGGATGGCCAATCTCTCCAAGGTCTCACCCCCCTATTTCAGCTTTGCCGAGGCCTTCTATATCGCCCCCGACTACCAGACCTCCTTCCGCACCGTGCAGGAAACCGGCATCGTCGACTACGCCGACGACTTCAAACTCTACGAATTCGTCGACGATAACGACGACCAGGATCGCTTCCCCGACTGGCGGCGGAAGGGCTTTACCGGTGGCGACGTAGTGGTCTTTCCCGGTTGGGACGAGAACCACGACTTTATCTCCGACTACAACCAGAACGACAACTCGGAGAGTCCCAACCGATTCCCCGACTACGACGAGCCCTTTCTGCGCTTCCACACCGACCGGCCGGAGTTTCTCTACGGCATCGACATGAACCACAATGGCACCATCGACCGCTTCGAAAACGACGAAGAGG
>JAYYUU010000127.1:0-5456 GCA_036343835.1 Candidatus Latescibacterota bacterium
CTGGCAAAACGACGCCTACGACGCACTCATCGACAAGATGGGCCAGACCCCACCCGACGACCCGGCGATGCGAGCGCTCTACCGCCAGGCTATGGATATCTGGCTTGGCGAACTGCCCTCGATCCCCATCGTCCAGTGGCCGCACCGCATCCCGCACAACGAGACCTACTGGACCAACTGGCCAACAGCAGAAAATCCCTATATCAACAGCGCCTACTGGAGCCGCACCTGGCTTTTGGTGCTGCTCAATCTACAGCCGAAAAAGTAATAGAGACGAGTAGAGTTATTACCCAACTATGCGGTGCCTGCCTCAACACCAGCCTGCTTATAGATTCCGGGCAGTTGGAGACAAGGTAAAGCTGTAGATCTTCGCCCCCTGCAAAACAAACCGCACTTTCACCAAACCCTTGACCGCAGCCAGTTCACCAGCTTGCCACTGGACCGCCCGCCGCAATTCATCCCCAACCATCGGCACGCACTCCTCGCGCGAAAAACCGTCCAACACCGCCCCCTCAGCATCGCACAATTCCACCCGTATCTGACCGCCCCGCACATCGGCGTTGAGTTCCAGACAACGCGTACCCTCCGGAAGCCACAGTGCCTTTGTCGCCACCAACCCCTCGCCCGCCGCACTCAACGCCACAAAGCGATCCCGCCGCCAACTCGCCCGCCCGATCCGCTTTACGCGGTCTTCCAGCTTGCCGCCGTGGGTATTCTCCGCACCGGAATAATACCAGTGCACCTCATCGCCGTCGAGCACCGGCTCTTTGCAGGTGCCGATTATCATGCCCCGATCAAAATCATCGCCTCTGGGAATCGCCGGCGTCCGCTCGCGATCGGCGTGTTCCCAGTTTATGCCGTCCCTGCTGTAGACGAACTGGGCGTCGATCGGACCGTCGCAGGGCATCTGGTTTTTCTCGCCGGGAATCTGCTCTGCCGTCACATATAACACCCCCAGCATGCCGAGATAGAGATTGTTGTAGCGAAAGGCCGACAGATTGTGGAACTCGGCGCGCAGTGCATTGTATTTGCGCCGCCCCATCTCGTCGTCCCAATGCGTCGGCTCGAACATCGGTTGCGCATCCTTCCAGGGGCCTCCTAGCGCGGGGCTTTCGCTATAGCAGATAATCCGCCGCTTGTCCTGGTCATTGAGCCGGGTCAACGAATACGCCCGATATACATCGCACCGATCGTCGTATACCACATTGAACGTCCCCTCGTTGCCGCGTCTGGAAACCGACTCGATATAATCCTTGTCGTCCCAATGGATACCATCGGGCGAGGTGATCAAAAATATGTTGCGATAGCGGCGGCAAAAGCCGATGGCCTTGTATCTCTTTTGCGCATCCGGCTCTTCCCGATCGATAAACACCGAGGCCCCGTGCAGATCCCAGATGATGTTGTTGTCGGCGCTGCCATCGAAGGTAAAGATGCCGAGCTTTGGTTTGGTCCAGTTGACCCCATCGTCGCTCTCGGCATAGCAGGTCAGATCCCCCCGGTCGTTGTCGACAAACGCGCGCCCGTACTGATCGGCGATGACCCCGTTGCAGTGATAGGGCTGCTCGTCGGTGCGGGGCATATACAGGCCAGGAATCTGGTAGTTGCCACTTTCAAAACGCCAGTGCGGACCCATGCGGCAAAAATACCACATCCGGTATTTCCCCATCAGCTCGTCATAGAGCACAGTGCCATACAGATAGATCCGCTTGCTCATCCCCGGGCCGCTGGACTCCCAGGGCTTGTCCCTATCGGGCTCCATGACGAAGGGGATTTTCTCACCCGGCTGCACTACGCGTTGAATGCCGCTCTCCGCTTCGAGCAGCGTCTCGTCGAGCAGCAATATGCTCTCATTGGCTATGGGCCTATGGTAGTCGCTCATATTTTCCCGTTTACTGGCAATTCAGGGCACAAAAAAACCGGCGCCCCTATCTTAGGCCCCGGCTGCGCTACGCTCTTTTTTGCTGCGCTCAAAACGCCACGCAGCTCTCCTCGATCTCGGC
Organism: Candidatus Latescibacterota bacterium; assembly: GCA_036343835.1. GTDB lineage: Bacteria > Latescibacterota > UBA2968 > UBA8231 > UBA8231. The sequence goes on from JAYYUU010000127.1 coordinate 2,001, forward strand.
GTCCATCTTCTCCAGCGCCCGCTCGACCACATCACCCGAGTCCTTGCCGCTGACCATCTTCCGCGTCGTCAGCTCGGCCTCTAATTCCTTGAGAATCTGCGGCATATAATCGCGCACCGCCTGCTTGATCTCGCCCACATCCTCCATCGTCATCGGCATTTCGGCACAGGCGTAAACGCTGGCGAAGGATCGCCATACCTGGTTCCCGCGCTCCTCGATCTCGCGCTCGCAATAATCGTCGATGTCGACATATGTGGTTTCGTAGGACATAACTTTTTCCTATAATACAGTCCCTCAGACCTAGCAATTATCGGCATCTTTATGTATAACTCAAGTGATTCCGGTCACGTGATATATGATTTATCAAACTCTTTTACAGCCGTCCCTCCTTCTGCAATATATCTCCAGAAATAGCATAAGTCGTCCCATGCATTGCAATTATGACAAGACCAATCCCCGCTGCCAAATAACCACCGACATATAAATTGGGAATGTCGACCGACTCGTAGTTGTGGCCGTGAATCTGCACCTGATCCAACTGAAAGCGATAATTATCGCGCATCGGCTCCAATTGCAGCGGTTTAAACCCCTGCAAAATCGAATAGTCGGCGACCCCGCCGATCTCCTTGATCAGGTGATCGACCTCCACCACCTCCGGCCCATCGGGCGTCTCCAGCGCAATCTGCCCATCCGCGCCGATCTCCGTCACCCGAGTATTGTACGAGGTCTGTAGCCGGGGCGAGTGGCTCTCGAGAATCTCGGCGATCCGCCCGTAGTAAGGCAGGCCGCCGCGGCTGTCGTTGATCAGCCGCCAATGCACGTCTGCCCCCTGGCGCATCGCGTAGTAGACCTGTTTGCCCGCATCGTGCAACTCCGTCGCCGCCCAATCGCCCGAGCGACCCCCACCGACGACCCCCACTCGCTCGCCGGGAAAGTCCTCGGGCTTGTCGTAGTGAGAAGTGACAAAGGATGCATCCTCGCCCGCAACCTCCAGATCCCGCAACTGCCCGCGCTGCCCGGTGGCCAGGACCAGATACTTGCAGGTATAGCGCTGCTCCTCGCCGGAGATTAGATCCCGACTCGCGAGCTGAAAACCCTTTTCATGCGGCTCAATCCGCACCACATCTTCATCGGTGCAAATATGCTCTGCAACCTCGAAGCGCTCGGGGATTCGGTGATAGTAGTCGATCAGGTCGGTCTTGACGATCAACTCGTTGACATCGATATCGAGCCCTACTTCACTCGCGTGTTGCGCCAGCGGGTGAAAGGCAAATTCCATCCACTGTCCCGGCGACAAGGTCAGTAGGTTTTTGGGTGCCTTGTTCCACAAACCACCCACCGGCTCGCGGCTGAGCAATAGCGTATCGAGTGGCTCGCCGCGGCGAAACTCCATCGCCACCTGGTCCAAGTCCTCAAAGAGTTGCCGCGGATGGTGCAGCGCCCGAAACAGATCCACCGGCTTGAGTCCGCCCTGCACCAATTTCTGCATATCCAACCCCAGCAGACTGGCGTCGAATTGCTGTAAATACCCCGCCAGCGGCGCATAGCGCGCCTCAAACATCCGACTGGAGCGATAAAAGGGATGCCAGCCGCCCAGGACCACCTTAAGCGGCAAGCCCGCCGGCCCACCGCCAACGATAATAACGGTGTGGTGTTCCGCGCTCATAGTCATACCCCGGCCGCCCAACCCCCACCGCCGGCGCTTGTCTTTTGCTCCTCGCGCAAATATTCGGCAATATGGGCCATGCCCCCGATATTATTATTTCTCTTGATGCGATGTCCCATTTTTTTCAATCCCGCCACCAAATTCTCATCCATATCGGGCCGCACCTCGAGCGGCTCTTCGACCACCACGTGTAAGCGCGTCGCCTCGGCCGCCGCCTGCGGGCTGGCCGCAAAATCGATCACCCGCTGCGCCAACTGCGCCCCCACCGCGATAATCCGCCGCCCGCCCGGCAAGCCCGTCGCCACATCGCGATCGGGTAGGCGGACGATCATCGGCGCGGTATTGTTGAGCGGCCGCTTGTAGGGGGCGACCGAATTGGCGCCACCCGGCCGCGGGTCGAGGCGGTTCATACCGTGGTTGAGCACTACGCCTGTGCCCGCGACCACCACTCCCGAGCCCAGATTTCCGCCCTGGGTAATCGTCGCCGCCACCACATTGCCCTCGGCATCGGCCGCCGACAGCTGCAAGGTCTCGGGCACCGTCTGACTCGACAGCCCCCAGGACTCGAGATCCACCCGCTCGGGGTGCTGTTTGAGCCCCTCGACGCGCCCCGCCGCATAATCGCAGCTCAACAACCGCTCGATCGGCACTTCCACAAAATCGGGATCGCCAATATAGCGCAGCCGATCGCGCCACGCCAGCTTGAGCACCTCGGCCCAGCGGTGCCAGTATTCGACCGTAGAATCGGCCACCGGCGCAAAACAATCGAGCATCTGCAAAACTTGCAAACTCGACAGACAGCCATTGGGCAGAATCGGCCCGTAGACCTGCGCGTCGCGATAGATCGCCCGATAGGGCTCGCTGAGCCGCGGCTCGAATTGCGCCATATCCTCGCGACTCAAAATGCCGCCCATTTCCTGTACGCCATCGGCGATGCGCCGCCCCAACTCGCCCTCGTACATATCGCGCCAGCCCGCCGCCGCCAATCGCGCCAGGGTCTTTTCCATATCCGGCCGATGCCAGCTATCATCTGGAACAGGCAAACGCCCCTCGGGCATCAGATGTGCAGCCGAAGCCGGATAGCGGCGCAGCACCTTTTCCATCGCGGCGATATTCCGCGCCAGCTCCTCCCCATAGGGAAATCCCTCGGCGACCAGCGCCTGACCGGGCGCGACGATATCGGCCCATTTGAGCCGCCCCCACTGCTCCCACAACATCCCGATTCCCGCCAGCTGCCCCGGCACCGCCACCGCCAGCGGCCCGTGAATATTGGCATCGTCGACCACGCTGCAGCCATATTCGTTTTCGTTGATGCCCTTGGAGCTTTCGCGCTCGGGCAAAATCCCGTAGAGATCTTCCCGCGCCGCCGCCGGAGCCTTGGCATTGGCGTCCAGCGACCAGACCCGCCCGGTCTTGCCCTCCAGCACCACCGCCGCCAGCACATAGCCGCCGATGCCATTCTTATCCGGCGACAGCACCGCGCAGGCCAGACTTGTCGCTGCCGCTGCATCCATGGCATTGCCGCCCGCAGCGAGCATCCGCGCCCCGATCCTCGCCGCCTCTTCCGGCCAGGCCGCCACCGCACCTTTTTCGCCTACGATCTCCTTGCCTTCTCGCATCGCCTACTCCAGTTCGACCTTTATCACATCCATCCCCGGTGCCAACGCGCATTCAGCCCGCGCACTCGATTTCAAAAAACATCTGCAAAAAAACAGGCCCATCCAATCCAGACGGACCAGTATACCACACTCTCCCCCAATCCACGCAAGCGCGACCGAGGTCCGGGAGGG
>JAYYUU010000128.1:0-5530 GCA_036343835.1 Candidatus Latescibacterota bacterium
GCCATTAAGCCACGTGCTCTTTTTGAGAAAAAACTTATAACTTTATATTTACCATTTTTCTTGTCTTTAAAAATGGGTGTCACGATAGTGGCATCCAAGATATCCAAGTTGATAGACTTGAAATATTCTTCGGACGCTAAATTTACTAGCAAACATTCGTTGTTACTCTGTAGCGTTGTATTGAGGTTTTCAGAGATAGATTGGCCCCAATATCGATAAAGATCATTGCCTTTGGGATTCTTGAGCCGCGTACTCATTTCCAATCGATAGGGTTGAATGAGATCTAGTGGACGCAGTATCCCGTATAAACCTGACAAAATGCGCAGGTGATTTTGAGCAAAATTCAGATTATCATCTGTTAGCGTTGAAGCATTTAAGCCAACGTAAACATCTCCGTTGAATGCCATCAGTGCCTGTTTGGCATTTTGTGGCGTGAATGGTAAATGCCAAGTACTAAACCGCTCTGCATTTAGTACTCCTAAATTTTTACTTATCCCCATTAGCTTGCTCAAATCATTTGGAGACATTTTCTTGCAGATTTCCACCAAGTTTTCCGCTTGTTTTATAAGTTTTGGCTGACTGAATTTTGTTGTTGTTGGCGGGGTTGTGAAGTCGAGGGTCTTAGCGGGTGAAATAACTGTTATCATTTTCTTTTCTTCACTTTCTATTCACGCTTGATAAATAAGTAGACGACTGAAGTTACAATAGAAAGGCGCGTCTACAAAGTATAATCGAAAGAGAGAAATTATTGGTTGTTCAACAAAGTGGGGACACAAAAAAACGTAACCTCCTAACAAATCAAGAGGTTACGTTAATGGCGGGGACGACGAGACTCGAACTCGCGACCTTCGGCGTGACAGGCCGACGTTCTAACCAACTGAACTACGCCCCCCGTACTGATTGCCAAAAACTTAAGCGCGCGAGCCCATATTGTCAATGGCTCAGCCGTTTTCGCGGTCCCAGACCTCGCCCTCTTTCTTGAGGCGCTTGAGCGCACCGCGCATCAGTTGTCTTTTGAGGGAGCTGAGGTGGTCGATGAAGAGTTTGCCGTCGAGGTGGTCGATCTCGTGTTGGAGCGCTCGGGCGTAGAAGCCATCGCCGGCAGTCTTGAAGGTCTCGCCGTTAATGTCGGTGGCTTCGACCTCGACCCAAGCGTGGCGTTTGACATCACCGTACAGGTCTGGGAGGCTCAGACAGCCTTCGTCGCCGACCTGCTCTCCCCGGTGCGCGGTGATATTGGGATTGATCATGGTCACCGGCAAATATTCGGGTTGCTGGGTGGAGACGTCGATGATGCAGACCCGCTGGAGTACGCCGATCTGCGGCGCTGCGAGGCCGACGCCCTTGGCGGCGCGCATCGAATCGAAGAGGTCGCCGACCAAGGCGCGGATACCGTTGTCTAACTCTTTGACCGGGGGACACGGCTTGCGCAAAATCTGTGCGCCGAACATCACAATCTCACGCTTCATAAGTCCAGCGGGTCCAGATCGAGGGCGATATAGCGTAAGCCGAGGCCTGTGAGGGTGGCAACGAAGTCGGAACGTGCCTGGGCGATGGCCAATTGTGCGAAGGTGGCCACGGGCAGGCGCAGTACCATCATCTGGTCACGCTGCTCGTAGGTGGCGGGGACCAGGGAGTAGGCTTCGAGGATCGGATCGATGCGCTCAAATAGCGGGGAGTCGTGGGTTTCTATTTTGAGCAGCACTTCGTTCATGCTTCCGGACCGGAAGCCGCAGAGGTCGGCGGTGATCTGCAAATAACCGATCTCTGACACGCGCGTAACCAGAAGCTGGCGCAACTCGGTGTCGGCGAGGAGGCGCGAGAGATCCTCGCCGGGCAGTTCGATTCGCGAAAGCGTTTCGTGATGCCGGGCGCGGAGTTGGGGAAAGCCGCACTCGTCGCGGAGGAAGGCCTCGGCTCGGTCGACCATCTTCAGCCCTGCGGCGGTGACGGCCGTGCCGTAGGGGAAGCGCGACGACAAACAGGCCATGGCCGGGCGGTCCCAAACCGACAGGCCCCAGCGTTTAGCGAGGATGCGGACGTCTTCCTTGGACAGGCCGGCTTCGGCCAAGGGCGCGCGCACGCCGTGCTCGCGGGCAGCGGCGGCACCTGGGCGGAAGTCGCCGACATCGTCGGCGTTTTGTCCGTAGAGGATGTAGTCGATGGCCATATCTCTGGCCATGCGCTCCATGTGGACGAAGAGTTCCTGTTTGCAGTAGTAACAGCGGTTGGCGGCGTTTCTTGCGTAGTCGGGATTGTCCAACTCGCGAGTATTGACCACCTCGTGGCGCAGGCCGAACTGGCGGGTGATTTCGCTGGCCTTTTCGAGCTCGCCGCTGGCGTACGATTCGGAATCGGCGGTGACACAGATGGCGCCGTCGCCCAGTACGCGCTGGGCCGCCACCGCCAGCATTGCCGAATCGACTCCGCCCGAATAGCCAATCAACGCGCGGTCCATTGGGCGCAGTATCTCTTCCAGGCGGGCGATTTTTTCGTCAAGCGTGAGAGCGGCTGCGGTGGTCATCGGCTCAGTAGACGGGTTGCTCGGTGGCCACGGCGCAGGGAATAATGGCAGCGTCGATCATGCCGTGGAGGATTTTCTTGTCGGCGGGAAAGACCAAGGCCTGGATCCCGCAGAGTCTGGGCTGGTCACCCATAAGATAGTAATAGGGCCGGAGCATAACCCGGCCGCGCATCGGTTTGATTTCATCCTCGAAAAAATCGTAGTAGCGGATGGTGCGCCGGGCGGCTTTGTGGAATTCCTGCAGGATATAAGGTTGATGCTCGAAGCTGTCGAGGGCCTTCTGCACGCGAGCGGCCCATTCTTCCTCGGGCATGTCGTGGCCAATGGCCACGCCCTTGCTCTCGTAGGCGATGTCGGAAAAACCCGAGGGCTTGAGCACTAGCTCTCGCTGTTTTTTAGTGAGGCGCTTGAGCTTTTCCCAGTCGTTGACGGGCTGGCCGCCGATGTCGAGGCCGGGGATGGTGGCGTGCGGGGGCAGGGGGCGCGAATCCACGATCCACGAGCGGGGGATCAAATTGGAGAGAGCGGCGAAGGATTCCTTGCCCAGCTCTTTACGCCAGTATTCCTTGAGCAGCGGGTGGTGGTATAGGGCCAGCCAAAGCTTTTCTTCGAGATAGGCCTTAGGCGGTGGGGTCAGGCGCAGGGCGTTTTTTTTGGCGAAATAAGTAAAGAGTTCGTGCCGGGGGATGTTCTTGAGGTCGAAGAGCTCAAAGAAGCGGTAGGCCACGTCGACGCGCCAGGGCTTAGCACCGCTATTGTCTTGAAGGAAGAGGCCGGTTTCGTCAAAACGCACATCGCGCGGATGAGCGATTTTGGCGGGTTTGCCGCCCTCTTGCAACTTGGTGACGAGCCACTCCATCTCGCGGCGATAGGACTCGGACTCGTCAGAGACGAAGAGCGCGAAGTGGGGGTAGTCGATCTTTGCGGCAAAGGCAGCGGCCTCGTAGAGCGGCTCGATCAGACCGCGGGGGCCGCCGATGATGTCGTAGCCGATCTCGGAGTAGAGCTCGGAGACCTGGGCGGTGAAGCCCATGCCGCCGGGGACCGAGTCGAGTTCGACCACCTTGAAGCCCTCTTCGGTCAAAAGCAGATCGGGGCGGATGATCAGTGGCAGTTGCGATTTGATGCGATTCCACAGGCCCATCTCAAGGACCTCCCCGGGCTTGCCGCGGTCGAGATAATCGCGGATCCAGTCGGGCTCGAGGCCCTTGACGCTGTGGTGGTAGAGCTGGTTGGCGGCCTTATAGAATTGGTGTAAGACACCGCCGAGCTGGTCAAGATAGCGACATTGCTCAGGCGATAGCCAGAACGGCTCTGGCGAGATTCGCCAGGGCAGGTTGCTGTCGCGGTGCAGGTTGGCGCGATCGCCCTCGAAGAGCCCGCCCTGGGGCGAGAGTTCGTTGATGTGACGACAGAGGGTTTTGGGGTCGATGCCGCTGCTAGGAAGGGCCATGTATGCTTTCCAGGGTACGGGGGTAAAGTTAGGATAAACTATGATCTAGGTCAACGAGGGGTAGATGCGATACAGAGCTGAACAGATTCTGCGGTGGCTTTTGACAACGGCGCATCGGATCTATATTTGTCCCCCGGCAAAGGAGAATACGCATGGAACTGGCAGGCAGGCGGTGCATAGTCACCGGCGGGGGGCGCGGCATCGGCCGGGCCATTGCGCTGGCGCTGGCTGAGGAGGGCGCTCGAGTCGCGCTAATAGCGCGGACGGGGGCGGAGTTGGACGAGACGGCGACGCTGGCGGCGGCAGGCACCGAGGTATTGAAATTGCAGGCGAACGTAGGACGGCGGTTGGAGGTGGAGGCCGCGATCGATGAAGTGCTGGATACCTGGGACGGAGTTGACGTACTGGTCAACAACGCGGGGATACAGGGCCCGCTGGGACGGACTGAGGAGGTTGATCCAGAGGCATGGATGCAGACCGTCCAGATAAATCTGGGCGGATGCTACTTCTGCACGCGCAAGGTTCTGCCGGCGATGATGGCTCAAAAATACGGCAAGATAATCAATCTTTCGGGTGGGGGCGCGGTCGGGCCGCGGCCATTTTTCAGTGCGTATAGCGCCTCTAAGGCCGCGGTAGTGCGATTCAGCGAAAATCTCGCCGACGAAGTGGCCGAGTACGGTATTGATGTCAATTCGTTCGCCCCAGGCGCGGTCAAAACCCGCATGCTCGACGAACGGCTGCTGGCCGGTGAGGCGGCGGGTGCAGGCGAACGGGCGGGTGACCAGCAGCTCTTGCAGGAGGGTGGTACGCCGCCCGAGCGGCCGGCGGCACTGGCGGTCTACTTGGCCTCGGCGCGCTCGGACGGGCTGACTGGCAAGATGCTGGCTGCGGCCTGGGATCCGTGGGAAAATCTCGATATTGAGGAGGTCATGGCCACCGAAACCTACACGGTGCGGCGGCTCAAACAGGAGGATTAGTTCCTTGTACAAGGTGGGTATCGTCGGAGCGGGTTTTGTAGGCAGGCGGCGTGCCGAGGTGGCCAAGGCGCACCCAGAGACGGAGGTGACGCTGGTCTACGACATGCAGGAGGAGGCTGCCGGGGCCGTGGTCGGCGCCTGCGGGGGCGGGGTGGCCGACTCATGGGAGGCTTTGGTGACGACCGATATAGATATTGTGGTGGTGGCTACTACGCACGACGTGCTCGCCGAAATCAGCACTGCCGCGCTCAAGGCGGGCAGGCACGTGCTGTGCGAAAAGCCAATGGGGCGTAATCCCGGCGAAGGGCGGATGGCCGTCGAGATGGCCGCAGAGAGCGGCAAGGTGCTCAAAGTCGGCTACAACCACCGCTACCACCCGGCGATCCAGAAGGTCTACGAGGTCTGTATGGCGGGTGAGATCGGCCCGTTGATCAATATCCGCGGGCGCTATGGCCACGGCGGTCGGCCCGGCTACGACCGCGAGTGGCGGGCGATCCCCGAGCAGGCCGGCGGCGGTGAACTACTGGACCAGGGGGCGCATCTGATCGACCTGGCCAAATGGCTATTGGGGGACTT
>JAYYUU010000129.1:0-6009 GCA_036343835.1 Candidatus Latescibacterota bacterium
AACTGGGGGTGGTGGAGATGCTGGAGGGGGGCTTGCTGGCCCACGGCGGGGCGATCGCCGCGGTGCGGGGGCAATTGCGCAATTATTTGCTGGGCTACGGCGAAATCACCGTGGCCCAGTTCCGCGAGCTAATCGGCAGCAATCGCAAATACGCCATGGCGCTATTGGGCCATTTCGATGCCGAGGTGCTGACCAAGCGCGCTGGCGATGTGCGGGTCCTGCTCAGTTGAAGCAGGGGTGTTTTAGGCTTCGTCATAACCTTTGAGGGGGCGCGCCCAGATATTGCGGAAGCGCACCAGGTCGCCGTGGTCTTGCAGCCTGAGCGGCCCGGCGGGCGGGTGGGCTTCGTAGCGATAGACATTGCGGTGGCCGGTGGGGCCCATGACCTCGACGTGGTGGTGGACCAGGACGCCATTGTGGATCAGGGTGAGATAGGCCGGGCTGAGCAGTTCGACCCCGCTAAAGCGCGGCGCGGTACAGAAGATATCGTAGGTCTGCCATTCTCCGGGCGGGCGGCAGGCATTGACCAGGGGCGGATACTCGCCGTAGACCGAGGCGGTGATGCCGTCGGCGTAGGTGGGGTTTTGGTAGCCGTCGAGGACCTGTATCTCGTAGCGTCCCATGAGGAAGACGCCGCTATTGCCGCGGCCCTGGCTGTCGCCTTTGACCTCGGCCGGACAGGCGAATTCGAGGTGGTACTGGACATCGCCGAAGCGCGCGACGCTGGCGATATCGCCGGTGCCGGGCGCGACTTCCATATGGCCGTCCGCCACATTCCATGCGGCATCACCGCCCTTGACGCTCTGCCAGCCGGAGAGCTCGGTCCCGTCGAAGAGCACGACCGCGTCGGAAGGCGGGCCATCGTCGCTGCCGGGGGTGACGACGGTGGGGGCGGGCCGCTGGTCGTCGTGGATGCAATAGGGCGAATTGGGTAGCATCGGAGTGTCGTCGTAGCCTAGTTTGCCCATCTGAGTTGAGCTCCTTGTTGGGGTTGGGTAAAATTCCGCGGTTATGGGTTTTGGCCGGGGATATATTAAGGACTCAGGACGCGTTGACGTCAATAGCGTTTATTTAAGCGGTGGCCATTTAATATGGTATATTCAAAACGCGGTATATTGAAACGGCTTCTATGTTGGGAGATGTCGGTCATGCGCATACCAGCTTTTGCCCTTACGCTCGCTATTATGGCGTTCTGTCGCTCGGTCGATGCCCAGATCTCGCTATGGCAAATCGGCGGTGGTGGGCTGGCCTGGGAGGAGAGCGACACCACGCGGATCATGATCGACATCGACGGGCGGGCCAACCGGATTAAGCCCGTTTATTTTGGTGCCAGCGACAATATGTATCTGGCAGTGACCGGATGGTCGGAACTGAGCACCCCGCACGAGTTGGGCTATATCGATGGGCACCAACCGCGATTGTGGTCGGGGGATGGCACCAATGTCAATTGGACGTCCTATTTCGACAGCCCGCTCTACGTGGACGGGGAGCGGAGCACCTACAACACCGCCCGCGATGGTTGGTGGACCATCGATGTCGGCGTGCCGGTGCCGGCGGCCAGTTTCGGGTTTGTGACGCCCACCGAAGGGGTGCGCTCGGACGGCGTCCCACTCAACCAGGACCCGGTGCCGGCCTACGAGGTGAGTATCGCCGCCGAGGCACCAGAGGTCCTCGCGCAACGGGGTTATTATCGCCTCGGTTCCCTCATCGCCGATGTGCCGGTCAATTTCGAAACCGAAGTCGAAATCGGCTTCCCCCAACAATACGTCCGCTTCGTCCGCTATTTGCGCAAGAGTTCGGTGCTCGACGAGCAGGGGACGACCGATAGCAATACGGTGCGCGGGACCATCGCCGAGTTTTTGCTCAAGGGGTGCGGCGTGCCCAAGCGGTCGGTCTACCGGACCAAGATTCTCGAACTCGGGCAGGAGGTCAATTTTGGCCGCATCGGCTGGTCGGCGCGGGGGATGCGGGTGGTCGACGGGGTGCCGACGGAGGTTGACGACGCCGATGCCTGGGTAGAGGTCGAGGCGCGGACGGGGCGCGATGACGACCCCAATATTTACCACGAGTACACCGATTCGGGCAAGGAATTCCCGGTAACGCGGCAGCACTTCGAGCACGAACTCCGGCCCCCTGTTGACGAGAATGTCAAGCTCGACAAGCAGCCCGGGATCCGCGCCTCAATCGCCTACGACAGCGACAACTGGTCGTTCTGGTCGAGTCCCAATAGCGATCCGGGCGCGCAGCTCGGGTTGCGCAATGGCGCCTATTTGCAACTGCAGGTCACCTTGCAGAGCCGGGCTTTCGACGACTGGGTCGAGCTCGATTCGCTGTGGGTTGAGACCGCGCCGCCTTTGGCCGACCAGATCGTTGGCGAAGTGGCACGGCTCGAAGAGATGCAGCCAGCGCGGGGCTTTACCCAGGTCGAGTTGGGCCAGCGCGAGGAATTCGTCTACGACGTACGGGCCTCGTTTGCAGACGCGGCGCAGGGGGGATTCGACGTAGTGCGGATTCGCACTGGGACCGCGCCTCGCTTTGCGCGGTTGGAAATGGGAGAGCCGTTGCGCGAGGTCGAACCGCTGGCGGTGGTCGCAGGGGACGGGGTGCTCGAAGTGCGCTTGCCGGAGAAGGTGACCAGCGGGGCCAACGCGCCGATCAGGGTGGTTTTTGCTGCGGAGATCTTCCTGCACGCGACGACTTTTTCCGCCGAGGTTTTTGCCGCCGAGGAAGGCGGCTTGCCGCAGCCAATCGAGCCGGGCGACGCCGGTGTCGCGGTTTCGACCAATAGCCTGCGGGTGTTTGGGATTGAGGGGGCGACGCCCGATTTTATTCAGCAGCTGCGGCTGTCGAGCGAGGTCGTCACGCCCAATGGCGATGGCGTCAATGACCGCCTGGCCATAGCCTACGAGCTCTTCCTGCTGCCCGATCCGATCCCGGTGGTGCTCAATATCTACGATCTCCAGGGGCGGCGGCGGGCCCATGTCGAGGGCGGCGTGCAGAGCGCCGGGCTGCAGCAGGTCTTTTGGGATGGCCGCGACGAGCGGGGCGTATTGCTCGATCCGGGTCTTTATCTCCTAGGCATCGAGTTGGCAGCGGAGTTCAAGACCATTCGCAACCTGCGCCCGGTCGGCGTCGCCTACTAGGGGGCGATTGTGATAGTCTTATTCTTTTGCGCCTGCCTATCGCTTTGGGTCGCCGACCTCAGGGCCGAAGTCTTCACCTTCGACAGCGAAGCGAAATGGCAGACCTGGCAGATTCCGCAGAACCTGGTGCGGACCAATGAATCGGGGCATCTCGAGTTGGTGAAATTCCGCAAGGATATCGATCCCGTGCGCAACGCGGGCGATTTTTTTCACGACACGCCCGAGCGGGAACAGGTGCAGGGTGGAATTTGGCGGGCCGGGTCCAACCCCGACGAAGCCTTCAAAATTATCGATGGCGATCCAGCGACCTTCTGGCGACCAGATCCGGCTGATCCGCTGGCCAAGTGGGAAATCGAGATCGATTTGGGCCGGGCGGTTTTGGCGCAGGAGCTGCGTTTGCGCTTCCCCGACCAGGAGGGCGCGCGGCCCCTGCGGCAGTTTACGGTCTACGTGTCCACTGGTGCGTCGATAAATGGCAGAAACGATCTTTTTAAGTTCGAGTCGGTATACCAGACGACCCTGCCCAACGAGTCGACGGAGATCAGCATTGGGCTGAGCGGTCGCAAGGACACCACGCGGGTACTAGATGTCGGGCTCGAGACGGATATTGAGGCGGAGTCGCGCTATCGGGTTATCCAGTATATCCGCGTTGGCATTGACGAGCAGAGTGCGGATGTGGCGCTTGCGGAGGTCGAGGTTCGTGCGGTAGGTGACAATCTGAGCCTCGGGCTATTGCAGCGCGGCGGGGCCTTCAACACCGGTCTGGTGGTCCGCGATGTGGTGGGACTGGTCGACGGCGATATGGACAGCTACGCCAACAAATTTACGACCTATCGGGCCATTACTGGCTGGAAGAATGAAGGGCTGTGGTGGGAGCTGGATTTGGGTGCCCAGTTCTGGCTCGATGAGATTTTCCTCTACGTCAACGACCCGGGCGAGGGGGCTTCCGGATCTTCGATCCGCAATGGAGGCACGGGATTTGCCTTCATAGTCTCGGATGGTCGACTCACGCCTTCGGGTGAGGTGGACTACGAGCGGCTGGCGGCGCACGGCGACGAGCAAAATCCCTTCAACGTGCCCGAGCGGCACTACCGCTATCTCTTCAAGCCGCACAAGGTGCGCTATCTGTTCTGGCACGGCTTCCTGACCTCGCGCGAGTGGCATTCGCGCGTGGCGGAGCTGATGCTATTCTCGCCCGGTTATCCCGCCCAGGTGGTGCTGCGCTCGGGTTTTATCGATCTGGGCCAGATCGTCGGCGACGGTCGCCCCAAGGCGATCAAGAATCTGGCGTGGGAGGCGCAACTGCCCGCGGAGACGCGCATGCAGTTGCGCTCGCGCTCGGGTATTGCGCTGAGCGAGGAGTACACTTTCCACAACAAGATCGGCGAGGAGGTCACCGAGGAGAAGTGGCTCAGCTCGCCCAAGGTCCTGCGCGGGTCGATCGACACTATGCTGGTCACTGGCGAGGACTGGGGCGCGTGGAGCAATGTCTACCAGTTCTCGGGCGAGCCCTTCCAGTCGGAGAGCCCGCGGCGCTTCGTCCAGATAGAGGCGCTGCTCTCGACGGAGGACCCGCAGACCGCGCCCACGCTGCGCTCGCTGTCGATCGAGTTTGAAGACGCGCTGGTGACCGAGGCCTGGGGTCGGATCCATCCGCGCGAGGCGCTGCCCAACGAGGATACGCGCTTTACCTATACGCTATGGCCTACGGCCGGCAGCGACGACAGTGGGTTTGATCGATTGCGGCTGGTCGCCCCCGGTGGTCTGGTGGGAGCGGGTCAGGTCGAGGTGCTGGTCGGCGGCGAGCCGGTCGTGCCCGACGCCGTCTCGCTCAGGGGCGATTCGCTCTTTGTCGATTTGGGCCAGCGGGTCTCAGGTGACTCGCTCGAGGTGCGTTTTACCTCGCGGGTGCTGCGCAATGCCGCGGTGTTTAGCCTGGATCTGGGCAATGGGGATCGCCCCGGTCTCTGGCAGTCGGTGCAGGCCATAGACCGCAGTGCCAATGTGGTGCACCTGCCGGCCTTGGTGGGCACCGAGCGACTGTTTGGCGATCTCGAGATCGCGCCCGCTGCCTTTACACCCAATGGCGATGGGATCAACGACGCGGTGCAGATTAACTTTGTGGTCTTCAAGGCCGAAACGGTGGTCCCGCGTGTGAGGATTTTCGATCTGGCAGGGCGGGTGGTGGCGGAGCTGGTGGGTGTGGCCGGGGATTTGACTTCCTATGCGTGGTCAGGGCGCGATGCGCAGGGCGCGATGGCGCCGCCAGGGCTCTATCTCTGCCAGATCGATCTGGGTGCGGCAGCGGGTGAGGGTGTGGCGGTGCGGTCGGTGGCTCTTGTGTACTAGCGGTGGTTGGGGCGGCTGCGCGGCCAACCCCTCCGCCTATAATTTCCGCTTCTTTTTATAGAGATAAATACATTCCAAACGAGCACAGCCGAGTGGGTGGCTACCAGGCTTCTTAGATTGTGAAGACAGGGCGATCCAATCGCGAGTGATCCGGCGGCTCGAGGACCTTGCGCTGCTCGTCGGTCATCAGCGCCAGCATCTCCTCGGGCCAGTTGTGCGGCACGTAGGCGAGGTTGCCCGGCGAGAAGCGGAATAGTGCGGTGCGGCGGTCGTGGTCGGCGGTCCAGGGCAGGGTGCCGTGGGTGGTGGCTTCGGTGAAGATGATGCAGTCGCCGGCCTTGCAGGTGATCGGTTTGATGAATTCGCGGTAATCTTCTCCACGGCGCAGCGCGGTTGGGCAGGGGTAGTTGCCCTTGTGGCTGCCCGGTACTAAGCAGAAGCCGCCGTCGCCGTCGTTGACGTCGGCGAGCTGATAGGCGACGACGGTCAGGCCATTGTGCATTTTGCCGTCTTTGAA
>JAYYUU010000130.1:0-6387 GCA_036343835.1 Candidatus Latescibacterota bacterium
ACCACCCGCTGCGCCACGGGCTTGAGCGCCTGCAAAATCCCCGCCGCATCGTGCCCCAACCCCACACCCACCACCAACACCCACTCCGCGCCCAGCCGTTGCAAATCGCTAGCCAACGCCTGCGCGCTCGCCGGATTGTGCGCCCCGTCGAGCAAGACCAGCGGCTTGTCCTGCGCCACCTCAAAGCGCCCCGGCCAGCGATGGCCCTCCACCACTTTGCGGATCACCTCGTCCGCTAGCTCCCCAACGAGCGCCCCGACCGCCTGTTGCGCCAAGCGCGCGTTTTCGCCATAGGTCGTCGGTCGCCCCACCAGCTTACCCAGCGTCCACTCGCACCCGGCCACCTGCAACTCCACACCCCGCTCCGCACACGTCTGCCGCATCAACGCCAATACCTCTGGCTCCTGCGCCGCAGTCGTAACGAGCGCGTGCCCCCGTCGGGCGATATGCAGCTTGTCGGCGGCGATCTCCTCCAGGGTCTCCCCCAAAAGCTCCACGTGATCCAGACCAACAGACGTCAGCACCGCCAGCTCCGCATCCCAGGCGTTGGTCGCATCGTAGCGCCCCCCCAAGCCCACTTCGAAAATCCCAAAGTCCACGCCCTGCTCGGCAAAGACCCACGCCGCCAAGCCCGTCACCGCCTCAAACTTGCTGAAGCCCTCCAGGTCCTCACGCTCGAAATCGCGGGTGCAATCGTCCAACTGAGCCGTGGCTGCAGCCCACTGATCCTTGCTGAGGATCTCGCCATTGATGCGGATCCGCTCGCGCTGGGTGTGTAGATGCGGCGAAGTATACAGACCCACGCTATGCCCCTGCGTCTGCAATAGCGCGGCGAGCAAACTGGCGACCGTACCCTTGCCATTGGTGCCACCGACGATGACCGAGCGAAAACCCTGCTGCGGCTCACCCAAGCGGGCGAGCAACGCGCGCATCCGCGGCAAGTAGTGCTCAATAGGTCCCAACGCCGACCGGCCTACCTCCCAGTCGGGCAACGCGTCTAAGTAGCGCTTGGCGAGAAAATAGTCCATGTCTGGTAGTGAACGTTAATCAACCGCCGCGCGTGTGCATCTCGCGGTGCGGGTCGGCTTGTAGCTCCTCGACCTGGAAGAGCGCGCCGCGCTGGGGATCGTCGCGGCGCTCTTCGGCGCTTTTGTCTGTCCGCTCGCCCCACCCCGCGCGGATCTGCTGCACCAACTCCTCCTGATCTACCCGCTCGTGCAACCAGGGCTTGAGGTCGATGCCCCGTTGCGCATAGAGGCACAAATACCACCAGCCATCGGCCGTCAACCGACTGCGGTCACACGCCCCGCAAAATGGCTCGCTGACCGACGCGACAATCCCAAAGCGCGTCCCGTCGCCGAGGTGGAACCGCGCCGCCGGTGCCGAGCCCTGATCCGCTTCGCGCTCGATCGGCCCATAGTGCGCCTCCAGCCGCGTCAGAATCTCCCCCTGCGACACCACCGCCCCCTGCGACCAGTGCGTGGCCCCGCCCACATCCATGTATTCGATAAAGCGCACCTCCGCTCCGACCTCGCGCCCAAATTCTAACAAGCCCACCAACTCGTCGTCGTTAAAATCGCGCATCACCACCGAATTGATCTTGAGCGCATCAAAGCCGGCCGCCGCTGCCGCGCGAATCCCCGCGATGACCTTCGCGTGCATATCCCGCCGCGCCAAGGCCGCAAAGCGCTCGGGCACTAGCGAGTCGAGGCTGATCGTGACCCGCTGCAAACCCGCTGCCCGCAACTCGCCTGCCCGGTGCGCTAGTTGCGTGGCATTGGTCGTCAGCGCCAGATCTTCGACCAGCGGCATAGCCGCAATCCGCGCAACCAGTCCGGCCAGATCGGCGCGCAACAATGGCTCGCCCCCCGTCAGCCGCACGCTCCGCACCCCCAACCGGCAAAAGGCGTCCACCGCCCGCTCGATCTCGGCAAAGCTGAGAATATCGTCCTTGGGCAGCCAATCGTAGTCCTCCTCGGGCATGCAATACCGGCAGCGCAAATCGCAGCGGTCGATCACCGACACGCGCAACGAGCACAACGGGCGGTCTAAGGTGTCTTGTACTACGCTGGAAGTTTTCTGGACCTGGGCAGTCATAAATCCCTGTTCTAGAACCACATTACTACTCCGAGCACTAAATAGTATTCGATCGCAGCACTCAACGCCAACCGAATACCGTCACAAAACTACTTGCGCGAAGAAAACGTCGCCGACGCTGCTGAATAATCAAAAGGTTCGCTGTTTAACGCTCGGGGTAGTAAGTATAGAATTGAAGCGGCCTTAGAATATATGTATTAACGGTCCACGGGCAATGCTCTTCCTTGCCCCATAGATCCCTGCAAGGCATATTAAATGGAGCTTTTCACCGCCCAACGAGGGAGCTTTGATGAGCGCCACCGCCGCCGTCCAGGAAATGCTCGCCGGGCAGGACTATATCGCCGATCGCCATATCGCGATGGCGATCCACCTCGCCCAAACCCTCAAACGCCCGCTATTAGTTGAAGGACCCGCCGGGGTCGGCAAGACCGAAATCGCCAAGGTCATGGCCGGCGCCCTCGACACCGAGCTGATCCGCCTGCAGTGCTACGAGGGCCTCGACGCGACGACCGCCCTCTACGAGTGGAACTACCAGCGCCAGCTCCTGCACATCAGGCTCGACGAAAAAAGCGCGCGCTCCACCGCCGAGCGCGAAGCCGATATCTTCTCCGAGGACTTCCTGCTCAAGCGCCCCCTGCTCCAGGCCATCACCCGAGCCAAACCACCGGTACTGCTCATCGACGAGCTAGACCGCGCCGACGAAGAATTCGAGAGCTTCCTCCTCGAAGTGCTCTCCGATTGGCAAATCACCATCCCCGAAATCGGCACCATCCGCGCCAAAGAACCGCCCTATGTGATCCTGACCAGCAACCGCACCCGCGAGCTCTCCGACGCGGTGCGCCGCCGCTGTTTTTATTTGTGGATCGACTATCCCGAATTTGACAAAGAAGTGGAGATCGTCCGCAACAAGGTCGATGGCATCGACGCGCAATTGGCGGAAGAGATCTGCCGCTTCATGGCAGAGATCCGCCTGCAGAATCTCGAAAAAATACCCGGCGTCGCCGAGACCCTAGACTGGGCCAAAGTCCTCGTCGCCCTGCACCAGCACCACCTCGACCCCGAAGTCGTCGCCGACACCCTGGGGATCGTCTTCAAGGACCAGCACGACATCGCGCAGGTCAAGGAATCGCTGGCCGAATTCCTCGAGCGGCTGGGCGTCCGCACCAAAATGGCTCCAACAGCGACGCATGAGTCCTGAGCCGGCAATCGACGACCTCGCCCTCCACGGCGAGCTGAGCGCCAACCTGGTCGGTTTCTGTCGCTTCTTGCGCCAGCAGGGCTGCGGCATCGGCCCCGGCGAGGAGCGGGACGCCCTCCGCGCCCTCGCCGCCATCGACCTCAAAGATCCCCAGGCCTTCCACCTCGCCCTGCGCACCACCCTGGCCAAAACCCCCGAGGAGCAAACTCTTTTCGACGACCTCTTCGACCACTACTGGCAGATCTGGGCCCGCGCCTCCGAGCTCAACAAACCCCAGCCCAATCCCGAGCGCGAGCGAGCCAAAACCGCCAAGGCCACCCAACCCCGCAACACCGCTTTCACCAGCGTCCGCGACTGGCTCAAACAGGGCGAGCCCACCGAAGAGGAGCGCGAAGCCGCCGGCTATAGCCCCATCGAGGTCGAGACCCAGCGCGACTTCAAAGACTTCGGTGCCGCAGAGCTCCGGGAAATGGGCCGCCTGCTCCAGACCATCGCCCGCGTCTTGGCCACCCGCTTTAGCCGCCGCTATCGCCCCGCCAAAAAACCGGGCCGCCTCGACCTCCGCCGCACCCTCCGCGCCAACTTGCGCCGCGGCGGCGAGCTCCTAGACCTTTCCTACCGCCGCCGCACCCGCCAGAAGCCCAAACTGGTCCTGCTCTGCGACGTCAGCAAGTCAATGGATCTCTACAGCCGCTTCCTCATCCAGTTTATCTACGCCTTCCAGCACGCCTATCGCCGCATCGAGACCTTCGTCTTCTCAACCTCGCTTCACCACATTGCGCCGATGCTCAAAAGCAACAACATCGACGAGGCCCTCGACGAGCTTGCCGCCCACGTCCCCGATTGGTCCGGCGGCACCCGCATCGGCACCTCGCTCGCCACCTTCCTCGACGAGCACGCCGCCCTCGTCGACCACCAGACCGTGCTATTGATCGTCAGCGATGGCTGGGATACCGGCGATATCGAGCTCCTCGCCGACAGCATGCACGCATTGCAACGCCGCAGCCGTTGCCTGATCTGGCTCAACCCCTTATTGGGCAGCGCCGACTACAAACCCGCTACCCGGGGCATGGCCGCCGCCCTGCCCCATATCGACCTCTTCGCCCCGGTGCACAATCTCCAGAGCCTCAAAGACCTCGTCCGCTACCTGATGGCCCTGCGCGGGGCGACCGCCGTGCGTCGCCCACCCCGACGCATCGTATCGGAGATGGGCGCATCGCACCGCGATGCAGCTCCCCCATCCGAGCCGACCAATGTCGGACCCACTTACCCCACCACGGCAAACTGGCTCCAGCGCTTCGGGGTACAATCGTGAAAGACCTGCAGACCATCGTCCGCCGCGCCCGCGCCCTCGACGAGGAGAACGCGCCCTATGTCCTCGCCACCGTCGTGCAAACCTCGGGCTCGGTCTACCGCGGCCCCGGCGCCCGCATGCTCATCGAAGCAGACCTCCAGAGCCTGGGCACCATCAGCGGCGGCTGTCTCGAAGGCGATGTGCGCGAAAATGCCAGCGAAGTCTTTGCCGACTCTACGCCTCGCCTGCTCCACTACGACGCCACTAACGAAGACGATATCCTTTGGGGCACCGGCTTGGGTTGTAGCGGTACCGTCGAGGTCTTGCTCGAACGCCTGCCGCATAGGGCTGACTTCCACTACCCAACCCTTTTATACCAATGCGCGTTGGAAAATCGCCGCGGCGTCCTCGTCACCGTCTTCGCCCTAACAGGTGCAACCAACGCCGCCCCCGGCCAACACCTGGCCCTCGACGAAAAGGGCAACGCCGGCGACGATATCGCCGATCTACAACTGCGCAAAATCGCGCTCGCCGCCGCGCGCGAAAGCCTAGCCACCCTCGACGACACCCGCCTGCCCGTCACCCCGGGCCTGACGCGCCACTACGCTCTGGAGCAGGGCCGAGCCTCGCTCCTCATCGAGCCCCTGCTGCCGCCCATCGCCCTCTATATCTTCGGCGCTGGCTACGACGCAGTACCCCTCGCCCACCTGGCCGGCGAACTGGGCTGGCGGGTCACCGTCGCCGACCATCGCCCCTCCTACGCCGACACCGCGCGTTTCCCGACAGCCCAGCAAGTCCTCCTCGCCCGACCCGGCCACCTGCCCGACGACCTCTCCTTCGACACTCGCTCGGTCGCCGTCGCCATGAGCCACAATTATTTACAGGACCAGGCGCTACTCACCGGCCTCATCGACGCCCCCCTCGCCTATCTGGGGGTCCTCGGCCCCCACGCGCGCACCCAACGCCTGCTCGCCGACCTGGAAAAGGAAGGCATCGCCCCAAACGACGATCAACTCACCCGCCTTTTCAGCCCCGTCGGCTTAGACATCGGCGCTGAAACCGCCGAGGAAATCGCCCTCTCGATCCTCGGCGAAATCCAGGCCGTACTCACCAGCCGCCAGGGCGGCAAACTCCGCGACCACACCGGCCCCATCCACGACCGCCCCCAATAGAGGTTCCCATGGCTGCACTCGGCTTCGATGTCTACGGCACCCTGGTCGACCCCCTGGCCATGAGCCAACCCTTAAGCGCCCTCGCCGGCGACAAGGCCGAAAGACTGTCCGAGGTCTGGCGTCTCAACCAGCTCCAGTACACCTGGCGTCGGGGCTTGATGCGCCGCTACGAAAATTTCGACATCTGCACCCGCCAGGCCCTACAGGCGGCGATGACGACTGTCGGTATAGAATTGTCCGACGCTGACCAAGACCAACTCATGGCCGCCTACCTCGACCTCGACCTCTTCCCCGACGTCGCTCCCGCGCTCGCTGCGCTCAAAGCCCAGGGTCACGCGCTCGTCGCCTGCTCCAATGGCGTCGAAGCCACCCTGCACACCTTGCTCAGCCGCGCCGGCGCCATGGACCACCTCGCAGGCATCGTCAGCGTCGACGACCTCAAGACCTTCAAACCCGACCCCGCCGTCTACGCCTACCTCGCCGAGCGCTGCCGCATAGACAAAGCCGACACCTGGCTCGTATCCGGCAATGCCTGGGACATCATCGGCGCGGCATCGGCCGGGCTCAAAACCGCCTGGCTCAAACGCAATCCAACGGCGGTCTTTGACCCGTGGGATATCGAGCCG
>JAYYUU010000131.1:0-5828 GCA_036343835.1 Candidatus Latescibacterota bacterium
GCCATGGTATTGGACGTCGCCATCACGCCGCATCCCCCGGGCGAGGGCAGGGCGCTGACCAGAATATCGTCGTGCTCTTGTGCGTCGATGGTGCCTGCGGCCAGCATCCCGGCCGCTTCGGCGGCGGTTTCGATTTGCACCGGTCGGCCGCTCGTAGTGCAACCCGCGCGGATAGTGCCGCCATGCAACAGCAGCACCGGTAGTTCATTCAACCACGAGGCCGCCAGCATCCCGCCGGCCACGGTCTTATCACATCCCGTTATGATAATGGCGGCGTCCGCCCGGTTGATTTCCACCTGCTGAACTATGGAACTGGCGAACAGCTCTCTGGAAAATAGCGAATGGCCCATGGCGGAAAGACGCGGGTCTTCCGCATAGGAATGCCCCATCGAGATCGCGTCGGTGACGGCCGCCACGGGCTCGATGGCGGCTACCCAGCCCCGCGCTTGCCAGAGGTGCGCCGCGATATGCCGGGCCAATCCTCGATGGTGCAAGTTGCATAAGTTGGTTTCGCCACCGCCGTAAAAGACCAGTACAATCGGTTGGTCGTAGTCCCCCGCAAAGTTGGCCTGCTCGCCGCCGCGAAATTCCGCCTGAACCGCCTGCCGCATCCAACCATTGCGCATCGCCAGCGGGCAGCCGCTGATCTCTTTAAAGAAATCACTTCTCTTGCCATTGTTGGAATGCATTGGTTTTTTCCCTCCCGCCAGGTAGTATAGCCCCTTGTCGGCTGTGGATCAAACGGCTATAATTCTCCCGTGATGACTGCCCTCAACTTCCGCGCCCGCGTCCCCGTCTTTGACGCCAATATCGGCGTCGGACACCGCCACGACCGCCCCTCGCCCTTTGCCGACGCGGCCGGTCTGCGCACAGAAATGCACCGCCACGGCATCGAGCGCGGTCTGATCTACCACCTGCAGGGGGAAGCGATCAGCGCCATCGCAGGCAACGAAGCGCTGCTCGCCTGGCAGGATGACGCCCTCGTCCCGCAATGGGTCGCCGGCCCCGGCGCCGATTCACTCACCCAACTTTGCGATCTCCACGCCGACGGCCAGGTCCAGAGCATCCGCCTGCACAACACCGCGGAGTGCCGCCTCCCCTTCGTCGACTGGATCTACGGCGACCTGCTGGCCTGGCTCACAGCTGAGCGCATCCCCCTGTGGATCTCGCTGGCCGACACTCCGGTCACCGAGATCATGGACACCCTGAGACACTTCCCCGACCTGCAAGTAGTACTCCTCGGCGCCCACTACACGCACACCCTGGCGTTGCGTCCCCTACTCAAGGCGCTGCCCAACGCCCATCTGGAGCTGAGCCGCTTTGAAAATCTGGGGGCGGTTGAGGCGCTGATCGGCTCATTCGGCGCGGAGCGCTTCCTCTACGGCTCATTCTACCCGCGCTACGCCATGGGGCCGATGCTCTTTTATCTGCACCAGATGGCCATCGACGACAGCGCTCTGGTGGCCATCTGCGCGGAAAATCTCGAACGTCTTTTGGGGGAAATATCGTGATCGCAGGGCATCAGGTCATCGACTTCCACGGCCACGTCGGCCGCTGGGACGCCCTCGACATGGTCGACGATCCGGCGAAGATGTTGCGCGCCATGGACGCAGTGGGCATCGACCGGAGCTGCGTCTTCAATATCTTCCACCCCGACGGCCAGCCCGGCAATGACCAGACCGCCGCCTTCGTCGCCCGCCACCCCGACCGCTTTATCGGCTTCGCCTATGTCTCGCCGATGATGCCCGACGCCGTGCGGCACGAACTCGAACGGGCCATCGACGCACTCGGCTTCAAGGCCATCAAGATCTACTCTCCTTATACACCTTATCCGCTCGACGACCTGGCCTGGGATCCCGTCTACGGCTTCGCCGACGAGCGCGGCCTGGCCATAATCGCCCACACCGGCGGCGAAGCGACCTCAGCGCCTGCACAACTCGGCCGCGCCGCCCCCCGTTTTCCCAACGCCAACTTTGTCGCCGGCCACTCCGGCAATACCGAACCCTACCGCAGCCAGGCCATCGCCGCTACTCAGCGTTGCCCCAATTACTATCTGGAGACCTGTTCGACCTTCCGCGCCCCTGGCGTTATCGAGCAACTGGTCGCCGAGGCCGGGGCCGAGCGGGTGCTCTTCGGCTCGGACACGCCCTTGATGGACCCCCGACCGCAACTCGGCAAAATCATCACCGCCGCTATCAACGCCGAGGCCAAACGCCTCGTCCTCGGCGCAAACGCCCGCCGGCTGCTCAAACTCTAAGCGACGCGATTCTGTTCCACCACTGCATCGGTCGGCGGCGGATCTAAAACTCCGTTTCAAGGCCATTTTCGTCGGTTGGCTCGTCGTGGCCAAACACCTCGAATCCCTTGCCAGCGCCAGCGGCATTGCGTATCGTGGGCGCATGCCGCCCATCCCAACAGGAGCAGACCCATATGTTAGAAAAACTCTCCGACAATCTTTACCTCTTCCACGACACCTGTAATGTCTATGTCGTCCGCGACGGCGACAAAGCCCTACTCATCGATTTCGGCAGCGGCGCCGTCCTCGACGAACTCGCCGACCTGGGCATCACCCAGGTCGAGTGGATCCTGCACACTCATCATCACCGCGACCAGTGCCAGGGCGATCACCTCGCCAACGAGCGCGGCATCCCCATCGCCGTACCCGCCCACGAGCTGCCCTATTTCGAAGAGGTGGAAGTATTCTGGGGCTCGCGGCAGATCTACGATATCTACGATGTCCGACAGACCTTTTTCACCTTGGCCAAGAGCGTGCGCACGGCGCGGGTATTGGAGGATTACCAGACCTTCACCTGGGGCCCCTATCGCTTCTTTATCCAACCCACCCCCGGCCATACCCTCGGGCACATCGCTTTAATAACCGAAATCGATGGTGATCTGATCGGCTTCAGCGGCGACCTGATCGCCGCACCGGGCAAGGTGCAAACCCTCTACGACCTGCAATACGCCTATGGCGCAGGAGACGGTTGCGACTATATGGTCTATTCGCTGGCCAAGATGCGCGCGCGGGGTTGCGACCTGCTCTGCCCCTCGCACGGCGATCCCCTGCGCGACACCGGGCCGGCGCTCAAAGCGCTGGAAGACAAATTCCGCGCCTATATGCAACACCGCTGGAATATCGACACGCCGACCCACGATATCGCGCCCAGGGCCATATCGCCGCATCTATTGCAGATCCCGGGCTGTTCCAACACCTGGATCGTGGTCAGCGATTCGGGCCAGGCGCTCTTTGTCGACTACGGCTCGCAGAGCTTTACCTTTATGTACTCGTTCTCGATCCTCTTCGAGGCCGGCAACCGCCTGCGCATGCACGAACACAATCTAGAGCTTCTGCGCACCAACTTCGGCGTCCAGCACATCGACCTGGCCCTGCCGAGCCACTATCACGACGACCACGTCAACGGCTTGCCCTATCTGCAGCGGCATTGCGACACCCGCATCTGGTGCTTCGAGAACATGGCCGATATCATGCGCCACCCCCACGGCTATAAACTGGGCTGCACCTACCCCGAGCCGGTGGAGATAGAAAGGGCTTTGGGCCAGGGCGAGACTTTTAAATGGGAGGAGTACGAGTTCCAGGTCTTCCACACCCCGGGGCACGCCGACTACCACATGGCGATGTTCGGCGAAATCGACGGCCAACGGATCGCGTTTTCCGGGGACGAGGTGAATATGCGCGCCGAGGACCAGTACGCCTCCAACAATATCTGGCGCAACCACGTCCACGCCAACTCGCACGAGATCACCGGCAGCCTCTACCTCGAACGCCAACCCGAACTCGTCTGCCCCGGTCACGGCGGTCCGTTCGAGATGGGGCCAGAGCACTGGCGGGGTTTCCACGCCTGGTGCCATAAAGAGCAAGAGCACTGGCGCGACCTGGCGGCCCCCGCCGCGCTGGAGCAGGCCGTCTACCCCGACTATGTCTTCCTCTATCCGTACCAGCCCCCGGCCCAGCCAGGCGGCCAGGTGCGGATGCAGGTGTGGTACGAGAATATTTTCGACCGAGAGTCGACGCTTGAATACCAGTTGGTCTTGCCCGCCGGCTGGTCGGCCGATCCAGAGGGCGGCAGCATAAAGGCAGCGCCGGGAGAAAAGAAAATCGTCGACTTCACGCTACACATACCGGCCAGCCAACCCACCACCCACCGCCGCCAGGCCTTTACCCTCGACGCCACCCTCGACGGGCAATACCTCGGGCAATTGGCCGAGGCGGTGGTGGACTTGCGTCCCGAGCTGGACTGGGGCACCAACGGCGAAACGCCGCGGCGCTCGGCGGCCGATCGCGAATAACCACCCGCCCCTTCAGACCTCCATCGTCCACGCGACCGGCTCCGGCGCAATCTCCTGCTCCTTCGCCCAATGCACCAGCGCGTCGGAGGCTCCGCCCAACAGCTGCACGCCAATATCGTCGACCTGGTCCAGCACCTCATCTCCGGGCTGGACCAGCCTCATCTGGTCGCCCCGGCCCCCCATCCAGCGGTAGCTATAACCGAGGATCACCACCTTCGCGGTCCGCTGGCTCAGGTTAGGTGCCGCGGTGTGAAAAACTCGGTTCTCGAATAGAACCGCGTCGCCGGCTTTGAGACACAAATCGACCGCGTTTTCCGGATCGACCTCGCCCTTGGGGATCGGCAACGGCGTCGGGATCAGATGTGATCCCGGCGCAAACATCGTAAACCCCGTCTCCGGCGCGGAAAAATCCGTCAGGCAGTAGCCGACCTTGATCCCGGCGCGGACGATATTGGCATGCCCCAGATCCTCGGTCATGCCGATATCGCGGTGCCAGCCCCGGGACGATTCCACTTCTTCTGCCTGAGGATATTTGTAAATAATCGCCGTGGTGTGGAGGTGGATATTCGGCGAGAGCAATTGCACCACCAGCGCTACCGTCGCCGCATGCGCCAGCAAGGGGTGGAACGCCGGCTCCTCGACAATCCCCGGCCGGCGCTGGACATAGTACTGGTCTTCTTCCCGCCCAAACGCCTCGATCATCTGGTCGCTGACCTCGGTCAACCGCGCGACCTCCTCGCCCGTCAGCGCACCGGACACCACCAGATAGCCATTTTCTTCAAAGCAGCGACGTTGCTCCTCCTTCAGCCTGATGCATTCCATACCGATCACCTCCATGACCGCGCGTTGTCCCTGCGGCTCTATTAACCTATGCTTATGCCCAAGAGGAGCCGTCCCATGCCAGCATCCCCCCAACTCGACATCCCCAACCTCGACCGCCATCTCCGCAAGCTGGCCGAGCAGGGCTATACCATATATAGCAAATTACTTCGACCGCGACACCACCGCCGCGATCCGCGCCCACGTCGACGGCTTCCCCGACTCGCCGCGCGAGGGGTTGCCCGAAGATCTGCGACACCTTTTGGCGCACTAGCTCAATACACCACCGAAGCGATATAGCGCTGACTCTGCTCCCGGGCGTCTCCGCTGATCCGAATATCCAACAAATAAATTCCGGGTGGCACCAACGCGTGTGTTAGATCCTGCCCGTCCCAACCGAGCAGCTGCGGCCCGGCCACCACCTCGCGCGTCTCCTCGTAGACCAATTGCCCCGACAGACTGAAGACCCCGATCCGCAACGGCCGCGGTAGCGCCACGTTGACCACGTCCAGCGCCACCTCGATCCGGTCGTTGACTCCGTCGCCATTGGGACTTAGTACCAGCGATCGCCGTATTTTTTTGATCAGTAGATCCCGCACTACCGGCAACGCCACCACATTGGTGTTACCCGCCGCCTGATCCGTCGCGTCGCCGGGATCGACGCGCTGGCGGATAGCGTCGCCGGCGCGGGAGTCTTGGAT
>JAYYUU010000132.1:0-5544 GCA_036343835.1 Candidatus Latescibacterota bacterium
TTATCGGCGCAGACCGCACCGCGCCCTGGCCTGACATTGACGAACATCTCAGCGACAGAGATCGAGAATCGCCTGCGCGAGATAGGCTGAGTCCACTTGCGTCGCTGCGCGCGACTCAAGTCGTTTACTCGTGCTCTTTTAATCCCTAGAGCAATTCGTCCGCCAATCCGTCAAAATCCACCACCACCGCATCCGGCGGAAAAGGCCGGTCGTCATAAGGCAGTTTGTAACGATCGACGTAAATCCCCCGCATCCCACAGGCGCGCCCACCGACCACATCAAAGGCATTGGCCGAAACCATCAGGCACTCGCCCACTTCTAAACCGAGCCTGTGCGCCGCGTGCCGATACACCCCCGGATGCGGCTTAAACGCCCCCACCTCCATCACCGAAATAATCGCATCGAAATCCCACTGTATCTGATTGTGCGCCAGATGCGCCAGAAACTCCGGCTCGCCATTGGACAGCGCGACCAGTTTGTAGCGCGCTTTGAGTCTTTCCAGCGCGCCCCTCACTTCGGGGAAGGGCTTTAGTTCCTGCCAGCAACACATAAAACCCCGCACCTCATCGGCCGACGCCTCCACCCCATTGAGCTCCAACACATAGACACGCGCCCGCCGCGCTACCTCCCTGTAGCCACTGTGTCCCAGCGCCATAATATTGTCCTGGTATTGCTCGACCCGCTGCCGCAATCGCCACTGCGCCCAGAGCCCCTCAGCCTCCACCTCAGAACCCTTCTCCTTGAGAAAAGGACCGATAAACGGCACCAGACTTCCACCCAAATCGAGCACGGTGCCGAAGAGATCAAAGGTGAGAGCTTTTATATTTTCTTTATCCATCTCCACCCTTCTAGTACTCCTTAGCGACAACCCCCTCGACCGGACCGTCCGCACGCAGCCTAGCGGTCAATCTACCTGCGCCGCCCGCTCGATCAACAACCGCTCCCGCTGACTCTGCAACACCCGCTCCTCAACAACCACCGGATCCCACTGCGCCAATAGCCGCTCCTGCAAATCCGCCAATATCGACACCTGCGCCGGATCATCGGCCAGATCGTCAAACTCATGCGGATCGGCGGCGATATCGTACAGCTCCGGCGCATCCCCCAGGCTGTAATTGAGCTTGTGGCGACCCTGGCGCAACATCGCCGTCGGCCGCGCCACACCATGCGCCAGATACTCGCAAAACGCCTCGTCCTTCCAGCCCTCCCCCTGCCCTTGCCTCAGCCCCAATAAACTATCGCCATCCAGCGGCGCCGCGCTCTGTGCCCCGGCCAGCTCGACCACCGTCGCCACCAGATCCACCAGCGACACCACCGCGCCGATGCGTTGCCCAGCCGCGATCTGCCCGGGCCAGCTAATCTGCAATGGCACCCGCGCCGAGGCCTCGTACATACTGGACTTCCGCCACATTCCGTGCTCGCCATTCATCTCGCCGTGATCGCTAAAGTGCACAATCACCGTATTGTCGCGCTGGCCCGTCTCCTCCAATACCTGCAACAACCGGCCGATCTTCTCGTCGAGATACGTGATCAGCCCATAGTAGCCCGCCCGCGCCCGCCGCACCTGCTGCTCCGGAAAATCCACCGCCCCAAACATCGACCGCATCCGCTGATGCACCGGGTGCTGATTTTCGAGATGCCCTTCGGGAATCTCCGGCAGGTCGATCTGATCCAGCGGGTATAAATTGAAAAAGCGCTCGGGCACCACCAGCGGAAAATGCGGCGCGATAAACGAGGCATTCAGCGCCCAGGGCTGCTCCTTGCGAGCAGGATCGCACAAATAGTCCAAAGCCCGCTCCTCCACCAGATCGTCGACCTCAATCTCCAGCGTCGTCCCCGGCCCGGCGCTCGCCACGCCGCCCCAAGGCTTCCGAGCCGCCGGCGTCCCCTTGCTCCAATCAGCCGTCCCGCGCAACATGCCATTCTTGGTCCACAACTCGGCGTGCAAGTCGCGCGCCAATTGCCGACTAAACCCATGCAACTGATCCGGTCCGCAGAAGTGCTGCTTACCCGACAGCACCACGTCGTAGCCCACCGCCCGCAACATATGCGCCCAGGTCACCGCATCCGACGGCAGCGGGCTGGCGTTGTCGTACGCGCCGATCCGGTGGACATAGCGCCCGGTCATAAACGACATCCGCGAGGGCAGGCACAGCGGCGAGTTGCAATAGGCGTTGTCAAAGGTCGCGCCCTCCGCCGCCAACTGATCCATAAAGGGCGTCTGCACCAGCGGGTGACCATAGGTGCTGCTATACATCGGCGCGTGCTCATCGGTCATAATGAGCAAGATATTCGGTCGATCCACCATTTTCTCCTCACAACTATTTTAATATTATAGAGACCAACGCCCTCACCCCTGCCGATCGGACCCCCCATGCCCCCCATCATCGACGCCGCCGAACACGCCTGGGTCATCCACGACCCCCGCTTCCCCATCGACCCCGAAATCTCCTCCTGCCCCAATGCCAAACCCCAACACGAGCAATCAGCCGCAGACCTCATCGACGGCATGCACACCTACGGCGTCGACAAGATCGTCCTCTGCCACCCCTGCTACTACGGCCGCGACAATTCCTATACCAGCCATTGCGTCAAAACCCACCCCGACCGCTTCGCCGGCATCGGTCTGCTCGTCGGCCACCGCCTCTACGCCCCCGACGACCCCAAAAACCCCACCCGTCTCGAACGCGCGATCAAAGAACAACATCTAACCGGCATGCGCCTGAGCCCGATCTATGACCGCGACCTAATATGGCTCAACGACCCCTGCTGCTATCCCCTGTGGCAAAAAGCCGAGGAGCTACAAGCCGTCTTCAACATCTTCTTAGCCCCCCACCAAATCCCCCAGGTCGCCGACATGGCCCAGCGCTACCCCGGCGTCGACATCGTCATCGACCACATCGCAATGATCGACATCACCCGCCCCGACGAGGAGGGCTTCACCCCCCTCCTCAACCTTCACCACCACCCCAACGTCTACATCCGCACCTCCCTCCACAATCCCTCCCACCAAAAACCCCCCTTCTACGACATCTGGCCCTACCTAGAACGCCTCTACAACACCTTCGGCCCCCAACGCCTGATCTACGCCAATCTCTACGAACTCTTAATCATGAAAGATCTAATCCCCTTCTTCACTCCCAAAGACAAAGAGTGGATCCTGGGCGGAACAGCCGAAAAGATCTATTTCAAAAACCGGGATTAGAAAACACCCTCCAGGCAAAGCGAAGGGTCGGGGGGTCTGCCGCAGGGCCAAGCGCCCCCAAGGCCATCGGTTGAATTATAGCGCCCCACTCCCGCCGCTCGTTACGGTGCCCTACAGGGCACGCCGCTGCTGCAGCCCCTCCGCAAACCCGATGGGGGCCGCCTTAGCTTTGCCCGGAGGAGCACAAACAGACGGGGCGAGTAAGCGAGCGCCCTCAGCCGCGCCCCGACCCGCAGCGTGAGACGCACTCCCCCACCCCTGCACCGGCTCCAACCCCAACAAAACCAACAGCCAAGTCCGATGCCAATACGCACTATTGATATACGGATTCTCCGCCGAAGGCCAATTCGTCCAATAAGTCTCATTGTGCGGAATCCGATGATACCACTGCAATAGCGGCACCGAAGGCATCTCCCGCAACCAGATCGCCATCGCCTCCCGAAACAACCCAACCAGCTTAGGATCATCCGGCGCCGTCCGCCCCATCTCGTCGACCAGCGCGTCGTATTCGGCATTCTTCCAGCGCCAGAAATGCTCCGCCGGCGTCCCCGTCGGCTGCACGAAGCGACTGTGGTAGAGCCGCAGCGTGAAATACGGATCGCGCACCGACCCCGCGTGCCCCGTCATATAGGCCCGCGCCTCGCCCTGCGCCATCTGGTCGTAGACATCCGAAAGCTGGCGGAACGAAGCGTCAAAACCACCGCGCTGCAATTGCACCACCAGCACCTGGCCAATATCCTGGAAACCGCCGAAAATATTGATCGACATCCGCACCGTCTGCCCGTCCTTTTCCCACATCCCCTGGCCATTCTTGCGCCAACCACCCGCCTCCATCAGCGCCGCGCTCTTGCCAAGGTCGTATACCCCCACCCCGGCCTCGTCCATCAGATCGCGAATCTCATCGGTAAAACGGCGCAGCGGCGGAAAGTCGGGGAAGGGCAATCGCGCCGGCGAACCACTGCCCTGCCAGCCCACCTCGACCAGTTGGTCGCGGTCGACGGCATAGTTAGTCGCCCACCTCACCTGCGGGTCCGAAAACGGCCACTCGAGGGCGTTAAAACCCAGCGCGATCGGCCACCAATCGAGATAGCCCATCGCGCCGCCGCAGCCCGTCCAGGTCGTCAACTTGGGATTGCCCTCGATCATCGAGCGAATATTGGGGGGGCGCGAGTCGACGCAGGTATCCAGTTGATTGGCCAGCAAGAGCTGCACGCGCTTGGCCTCTTCGACATAGGGCAGAAAAATCAGCCGCTCCACCTTGGGCGCGGCTCTGAAGCCAATCGCGCTGGCCCACCAGTCGTCGCGCCGGTCCCACACCCGCTGCTGCGGCGACGAGAGCGCCAGATGGTAGGGGCCGCTGACCACCGGCCAATCCTGCGCCAGGTCGAGATTCTTAAAGGTCTCGGGATCCTGCCCCTCCCAGATGTGTTTGGGCACGATCGGCACGCCATTGTCGAAGTTGTGGGTGAAATAGGTGAAGATAAAACGGGGATTGGGCGCGGTGAGGTCGATGCGGGCGGTCAGACTGTCGACCGCCACCGCCTCTTTGACCCAGGTTTCCATATCCGTCGAAAAGAGCAATAGCGGTGCATTGGCCTTGAGCATATTGATGGTGAAGGCGAAGTCGTGCGCCGTCCACGGCTGCCCGTCGCTCCAGGTTACGCCCGCGCGGATCGCAACGGTGACTTCGGTGTAATCCGCGTTGAACTCGTGCCCGGTGGCGATCCAGGGGATGATATTGTCGGCGGCGCCATAGGCATTGTAGAAGTAGAGCGGCTCGTAGAGAAACTGATAGCCGGTGCGCGAGGTCTGCCCCGGCACATAGGGGTTGAAGGTGTCGTAGTCCTTCATCTGCCCCGAACAGGTGCCCGAGTCGACGCAGTCGAGAATTAGCGTGCGATGGCGCGGCACGTTTTTCAGCCCCACCGGTGTAGCGCCCTGTTCGCCGTCCCCGCCGCAAGCGCACAACGCGCCGGCGAGCAGCCAGGTCCAATATCTGCTCATCCGCTTCACGATTCCCGCTTTCGCTCGATCGCCGCACCCAGGTCCCGCAGGCTCTTATCGATTTCCTCATAGCCGCGGTCGAGTTCCTCGACTCCGCGGATCACCGAGCGCCCTTCGGCGCAGACGGCGGCAATCAAATAGGTGAAACCGGCCCGGAGATCCGGCACGGATATTTCGGTGCCGCGCAAAGCGGTCGGCCCCTTGATTACCGCGCTGTGGCGGTGACCCATCGCGGCGAAACGGCACTCGCCGCCACCCAGACAGGTGTCGTAGAGCTCGATATCGGCACCCATCTTCTGCAATTCGCTGATATAGACGAAGCGATCCTCAAAGAC
>JAYYUU010000133.1:0-7571 GCA_036343835.1 Candidatus Latescibacterota bacterium
CGAAACGCGACTCCGTCCCGGTGCGGCTGGCCGCCCGGTCGGCCAACCTCGCCGCCGCTGTGTAGAGCGATTCCATCAGCGAATCGTGAAAATTGGCACCGGCCTCCCAGCGCAATTCGTCGACGGCAGCGAGCACTTCCGCGCGCGCCTTTTCCTCGTTCATGCCCCCACCTCCGAGCTCAAAGCCGCTGCGTCGATCCCGCGCGTCTGGCTCAGATCGCCCAGTTCGCCCGAGTGCACCGCCTCGGCGATGCGCCGATCGCCCTCCAATAGTCGCAGCGCCACCCAGCGCACGTTGGGCAGCCCTGGAAACGCTGTGGCGACCCTGGCGGCCAGCTTGTCAATGGCGCCCTCCAGCGCCGGAGATTGGGTCTGAATCCGCCGGGGTTTGCCCTCCGTCTGTCCGGTGGCCCTCTCATCGAGGGTCTGAATCAACTGCGGAATGCCCTCGTCCTGCCGAGCGGCGGTAGCTACCACCGGCACTCCCAAATCGCGGGCCAGCCGGCGGTCGTCCACTGCTAGACCGTACCGGCGCGCCTCGTCCATCAAGTTGAGACAGACCACCGCCCGGCTGGTGATCTCGAGTACCTGTAGCACCAGATTGAGGTTGCGCTCCAAGCGGGTGGCATCCACCACGATCACCGTCACGTCGGGACGCCCGAAAAGGATGAAGTCGCGCGCCACCTCCTCATCGGAACTAGTCGATAGCAGCGAATAGGTACCGGGTAAATCGACCAGCTTGTAGCGGCGATCCTGGTAGGAAAATCCACCTTCGGCGCGCACCACGGTCTTGCCGGGCCAGTTGCCCGTGTGCTGGCGCAGGCCCGTCAGGCTGTTAAATACCGTGCTCTTGCCCGTATTGGGATTGCCGGCCAGGGCGATCGCGTAGTCCCAATTGGTCATATTGATGCCCAGCCGGATCAAATTGCCGGCGTGGTGCGCTGGACACGTCTCACAGGCGCTCTGTGGCTCTGCCATTATGCTTCCTCCGTGGTCTTTGCAATATAGATCTGTTGGGCTTGTTCCCGGCGCAGCGCAATCAGGGCCCCGCGAATGATATAGGCTGTCGGATCACCGCTGGGGCTCTTCATTTCCGCTTCGATTACCGTGCCGGGCAATACGCCCAAATCCATCAGCCGCCGGCGTTCGAGACCCCGGCAGGTCGGCGAGAGGCGCAAAACCCACCCCCGCTCCCTCAGTTTCAGGTCCGAGAGCAACTTGTGGGGCCCCTCCATCTTCCCTTCCAGCTCCACGGGCGCGACAAATATATTGGCCGCGGCGATGGGCGAGAGTATCCGCTCGACTCCTTCGGCCAGCAGCAAGACGCGCTCGGGTGCGATTTCCATCACCTCCAGCAGCATGCCCGGATGCAGCCCCTGACCGGCCAATTGGGCATAGATATCCTCCGGCTCATCTTCGATATGGGCGATCCTAGCCAGCGTGCCCGCGGCCAGATCTGTGCAGGGCCGTCCGTTGCGGGGCGGGAGGCCCCCCGAAGCGGTGGGAATGGGATCGCCGTGCGGATCGTAGGTCGGATGCCCCATCTGTTCGGCCAGCATATCGGCCTCGTCGGGCGAGAGCAGGTGCTCGCGATATTCGGCCTCGCTGTGCCAATCGGCTTCGGCCAAACCCGTTTCCTCGGCCAGGTATTGCTCCCAAAGCCGGTGCACGCGGACGATGCGCAGGGCATAATCGCGGCCCTCCGCTGTCAGGCGTAGACCGCCGCCCATAGTCTCCGATAATCGCATCTTTTCGAGGCCGACCAATAACTCGGCGGCCCGGTTGCCGGTGATGCCCAATGCCCCCGACAAACTGTCCACCGTCGGTTGCTGCCGACGATATTCGCAGTGGTACAGATGTTTGAGCGTGTCCTCGACAAACACGCGCTCGCTCAGCCAGCGCAGCCGGTGCCAGCGCCAGAAATAGCCTCGACCCGGCCAAAACAGCCCTCCACCAACTAGCGCGATCAAAGCGGCACCCAACAATGCGAGAAGCGGATCAACCATCGGGAATATCTCAGTGATGGATTGGGGGAACTACTTTTAGCCGTGGCTAAAAGTATAGTGACCCGGCCTTCCTTGTCAAGACGAGCGCAATTTTAGCCTTAATTAAAAAACATCCGCACAATTGCTAAAAATAGAAGATTCCATATTTTTTAAACGGAATTCAAACCTGCTTGCTCTTTCTCGGTGCCTACCCACCCGCAGGAGATAAGAATGATCAGCCAGGCCATAGAGGATTATCTCAAGTCCATTTACAAATTGCAGCACGGCGACAACCCGAATGAGCGCGTCACCACCTCGGTGATCGCCGATCGCATGGATGTGTCCGCCGCCTCGGCAACCAATATGTTCAAGAAACTGGCCGAGATGCACCTCCTGGTCCACATGCCCTACCAGGGCGTCGAACTCACCTCTGCCGGCGAGAAAATAGCCCTTGAAACCATCCGCCACCACCGCTTAATCGAACTCTACCTCGCCCAGGCCCTGGACTATCCCTGGGATCAGATCGACGCCGAAGCAGACCGTCTGGAACACGCTATTTCAGAGGAATTCGAAGATCGCATCGACAAGGCCCTGGGCTATCCCACCATCGGTGCCCACGGCGAGCCCATCCCCACCAAACAGGGCCAGATCGAGGATCTGGGGTATCTCCGGCTATCCGATCTCGCAATCGGCCAACCCGCCGTCATCCGCCGCGTCAGCGACAGCAACCCGGAGATGTTGCGCTATATGAAACGCCTAGGGCTACAATTGGGCACGCGCGTTGAGGTGAGCAAAAGGGCGCCCTTCAGCGGTCCATTGCAATTGAAGATCGATGCCGACAAAGAAGAATCGCTGGGATTGGGAGTCGCGTATAATATCTTCGTCGACGCCATTGCCTGACAGGTCAATTAGCGCTGGAATGACCATTGGAATGACCATTGGAGTGCACCCGTCGACGCAGTTGATGGCGCTTCTCGAGCATTGGAATCAACTGGTCGAGATGTTCGCAGAGCGCCCGTAGGCGCCCATTCTCCGTCGTTATTTCCAACAGGCGTTGCCTGCCCGCCAGATCCAACGCGATCGCCTGGGCGATCTCCAAGGCGGTCTCCGGGACACCCACATCGGCCACCACACCCGACTCTTCCTGGGCCATTTCCACCAGGCTCTTAAATCCCGACTGGGCCCTCGCCATCAGCGTCGGCTCCGTCGGCTCCTCTTCGTCGTCGATATATTCCACCCAGGCCTCCAGATAGGATTTGGTCTCCGCGAGCCGATCGATGCGGAAGCGCCGCGCACCCTGGGTGACGATCTCGAGCCGGCCATCCTCGTATTCGGTGAGCACTTGCTGTAATACCACGGTGCAGCCCACATCGGCCTGCACCTCGCTATCTTGCCCTAAAACGACCCCGACCGGCAACACTTCACCCCGCTCCGCCGCTGCCCGCACATCGGCAAACATCTGCCTGTAGCGCGGCTCGAATATGTACAGGGGTACGGTTTGGTCGGGGAAGACGACCATTTGCAGGGGAAAGAGCGGGATCGCGCTATAATCGGCCATCTCAGCGGTTGCGCTCCGGAGATTGGGAGGCTAGACTAGTCCGCATGGAAAGCGAATTCTTTATCCCGGCGGATGACGCGCATATCGCGCGGGAAAAAAACAAGGCCAAAGAACTCCGCCGCTCCCAGTGGTGGAAGCGCAAGAGGTCCTCCGGCCAATGTCATTACTGTCGGGATTCGTTCCCGCCCGGCGAACTGACCATGGACCATGTGGTACCGCTCAGCCGCGGCGGCCGGACCGTCAAATCCAACGTGGTCCCCTGCTGCAAGGACTGCAATAGCCAGAAGCGGAATTTGCTCCCCCTCGAATGGGGGGACTACCTCGAACGCCTGCGCGGAGATAACAGCGCCTAGCTCACTTTGCGGCCGCCTGGGCTTGCAGTCGCGCCGCCCCCGCCCCCGCCCCCGACTGCTGGGCGTTTTTGGCCGCGCCGTCACCTCTGCGCGCACCGCGTTGCGCACCGCCGAGTTGACGGTGTCCTGGGCGAACTGCTTGGCCTTGTCGGGCACCCCAAATAGAAAGTCGAGTACTACTGCCGCCGCGCCGCACATCAAAAAGATCAACAAATAGGTTTTGAAATTCGTCGTTGGATGCTGCGACGACTTGTAGCGCTTTCTCTTTGCCATCGTTCCTTGCTCCTTCCGCGCTCTGCACCGATTTCCTCAGCGGCCTACCAGAATCGACGCGCCCCGACGGACCCTGCTCGCACCCACCCGCCGCAGCGGCGTCTCGGTTCAGTGATACTTCGCAATATCTTCTAACGCCACCCTTATTTCGTCGGCCACTGCCGCGGGCACCCGCGGATTGAATGGACCGCCCTCCCCACCATCCACGTCGGCGAATCCCCCCAGGTGCATCGCCTCGACGACGGCCGAATAATTGTACATCCGCCCATCGCGGAAGCGAATCCCCTCAAAGGCCGCGATTTCGTCTTCGATCCGCTGCGATGTCGCGAAATCGCCGCGCCGCTGCGCGTTGTTGATCTCGTCGGAAGCGCGCGCGACCACCACATTGATCCCCGAGGTATGTCCTTTAGTACCTCGCTGGGCCGGGTCCGTTGAACGGTCCCCCACGCCCCAGATCACCAGCGCGGCCCCATCCCGGACTCCGGCGACAATCGATTCTACGTCGTCGACGGTGGTGCCGATCTTGAGACCGACGAAATGCTCGGACTCGTTCATCAGCCGCACGGCGATGTCGAGTTCGGCCCGATTGCGCAAATAGTAGAGCAGCCGCGCCCCACACGACCGCCCCAACCTTTCGGCCAAATCCATATAATAAGCGAAAATTCCCTCCGCATTGGCCACGCCCGCAAGCGGCATAACCAAATAGACATCGGGGGGGTATTCGAGCGCGGCTTCCCGCTCGATCAAGCGCTCCGCATCGGCGACCGGATTGGGGGCGATCCCGGCCATCAATAGCCCCTTACCCCCCATCTGCTCGCCGGTAAAACCCATCAATTGCACCTGTTCATCGGCGCTGATATGGTGGATCAGGCTGGTCCCAGCAATGCCTATGACCCGGCGACGCCCACTATCTAAGTGGTTGTTTTCCATTAGATAGTCAATATTCTTGCCATGGGCCTCGCAATCGATCTTTCCCCCGCGAAAGGGAATGACCGGTATGGAGGTAACCGAGTTCAGCGCGTCGAGCAAGTCTTCTTTATGCAAAGTCATTTTATAACTCCAACCCGTTTAATATACATACGCACCTATATATATGTGAACAGAAAAATTATCCCTTTTTTGGCCATGGGCCTTAACCACCACCGCTCAGCGCTCGGGCGCGAGGCGACTCATATCGCGTTCCGGTGTCCCCTCGGCGATCCACCGGGCGATGATTTGACCGGTGATCGGCCCCAGCAAAATGCCATTTTTATAATGTCCCGAGGCGACAAATACTTGGGGTGCATCCCGCAAAGGACCGATCAGTGGCCGCCCGCCTCTGGGCTTGGGCCGCAGACCGGCGCGCTGGCTAATAAGCGACAAGCGCCGCCCCAGCATCTCGCCGACCCAGGCGCTAAAATCCGCAGCGGCCTCGTCCGTCGTCTCAATGGCAAAACCGACCTCCTCCACCGTCGACCCCACGACCGTCTCGTCGCCGTCGGGAATCATATAGCGCCCATCCCCGCGCACCAGGTGCCCAAGCGGTGATCCGGCGAAACGCGCCTGTTGGCCCCGCACCGGCCGCACCCGGACCTCCGCACCCAACAACCCGGCCAACACCCCCGTCCACGCCCCGGCCGCCAGCACCACAAAATCGCCGCGATGAATTCCGCGACTGGTCTCGACCTCGACGCTCCCATCCCGCAGCGCAAGCCGCACAACGCGCTCACCCCAGTGTGAGCTAGCTCCGCGCTGTTGCGCTGCTACGAGTAATGCCTCATCCAATTTGAGTGGATCGACCCGATGATCGCCGGGAAAATACAATCCCCCGGCGCCCACCACCAAGGCTGGTTCGCGCTCCCGCAATTCCCGCTCGTCGAGACGCTCAACTGGACAGCCGCGCTCCCGATTAAAACGCCATACTTCCTCGAGCTGACCCTCGTCGGCAAAGAGCTCGATACCGCCCAAGGGACGCCAGCCGACATCTAAGCCCGTCTCCGCCGTCAGATCGTCAGCCAGCTGCGCGTGCAGCGCGTGGCCATCGCGATAGAGCTGTGCGTAGGGACTGTCACCACCGTTGGGATGGGAGAGCACGCCGAGCGAGGCGAGGCTGGTCGGCGAACCGCAGGTCCCCGTCAGGACAGAACCCTCATTCGCATCGAGCAAGACGACTTCAACGCCCCGCCGGCTGAGGAAATAAGCCGTCGAGCGCCCGATAATACCGGCCCCGATAACCAGGACCCGCGCCCCGGAGGGGATCATCTACCGGCCGACGATGGGCGGCAGGTTGGTCACCGGGCAGGCGCGGGGCCCGCGGACATCATAACCCATATCGGCGAGCACGCAATTGATCTGGGATTCGAGCTTGAGCAGATACTCCTGCTCGCCGGGGTTGGTCGACGCCCGCGGCGGCCCCACGTCGAAACCGCGCGCGGCCACCCCGGTCTTGAAACCCTCGGGGAAGTTGACCCCCAAAAGCATCAGGTTGATCAGGTCGAGGATCCGGTACTGCAAGGTGCGGGCTCTGTCGATATCGCCGGCCACGGTCTGTTCGTAGATCTCGACGATCACTTCCGGAACGATCCCCGAAGTGGCGATGGTACCGCCGCTGGCGCCCATCATCACCGAGGGGAACAGGATCTCCTCGCAGCCGACCAGCACCACGTAATCGGGGCGGTGCTGGCGCAGCCGGTGCATGGTGTTGATCAATCGCGGCTGGTCGCGGCTGGAGTCCTTGGTGCCAAAAATCCGCTCGTAGGGTATCAGCCGCTCCATCAGATCCAGCGAAAGCTCCTGGGTGAACTGCGGAATATTGTAGAGCAGGATGTCCAGCGGTGACTCGCGGGCGATCTCGGCGAAATACTCGAAGAGGCTCTCTTCGGAAATCGGGTAGTAATAGGGCGGCACCAGCGATATCGCATCGACGCCACCGAGCCCGGCGTAGAACTCGGTCATCTTCAGCACGTCGCGCAAATTCGCCTCGCTGGCCCCAGCCAACACCGGCACCCGCCCCTGATTCACCTCGCAGATCAGCCGCACCACATCCTGGCGTTCCTCCCACGACAGCCGCACGAACTCACCGGTGCTGCCATTGGGGTAGAGCCCGTGGATCCCGGCTTCGATCAGCCAGTTGATATAACGCTCCATTTCAGGATAATTGATTTTTCCCTGCTCGTCGAATATCACGATATTGGGGCAGAATATACCCGTGAAGGCCTTGCGACCTTCGGCTGGGGGGGGAATTGGTGTCGGAGCCTTACGGGAACTAGGCACCGATGCCATAGAATCAACCTCACGACCCACAATCTCGATGCCCTTATCGCGCAGAAAATCATGCGCCGAGGGCGTAAGTTTGGCCCTGGGACAGATCTCGACCTCCCGTTCGTTGGTGAGCCTGCTTTCCAACGTCTGGGCGGTAATCAC
>JAYYUU010000134.1:0-8773 GCA_036343835.1 Candidatus Latescibacterota bacterium
AGAGATTTACACGATCCAAGGCTTGAAACAGAAGGCCATTGAAACCTACCGCGAATTACTCGAACTGGACCCGAGCAACACCATTATCCGCAGTAAATTAGAGTCACTGGAAAAAAGCAGCGGCAAGCAATGAAAAGGACAATATGGCAGACACCACTGATTTTAGGAACGGC
This sequence comes from Candidatus Latescibacterota bacterium, assembly GCA_036343835.1. Lineage (GTDB taxonomy): Bacteria > Latescibacterota > UBA2968 > UBA8231 > UBA8231. The sequence goes on from JAYYUU010000134.1 coordinate 174, forward strand.
TTTTCCATGCTCATCGACGGCGCAATCTTCTCCATCGCCGAATTTCAACACGTCAAACCGGGCAAGGGCAGCGCCTTCGTGCGCACCAAGCTCAAGAATATGAAAACCGGCGCAGTGGTCGATCGCACCTTCCGCTCGGGCGACAAGGTCGATGAGGTCCGGCTAGAAAAACGCGAGATGCAATATCTGTATTCCGAGGGCGACCTCTACTACTTTATGGACCTGGACAACTACGAACAGACCCCGGTAGACAAAGCGGTTATCGGTGACGAGGCCGATCTGCTCAAGGAAAGTGAGAACGCCTACTTGCTCATCGCCCGCGAGGAGGTCATCGGCGTCGGCCTGCCCAACTTCGTCGCTCTCGAGGTCACCCATACCGAACCAGGCATCAAAGGCGACACGGCCACCGGCGCCGTCAAACCGGCCACCTTGGAGACCGGTTATGTGGTCCAGGTGCCGCTCTTTGTCAACCAGGGCGACACCCTCAAGATCGACACCCGCACCGGCGACTACGTAGAGCGCGTCTGAGAAAGGATTGTAAGCCCCCGTGAACGAAGGCAAGCTCCGCAAACTGATCCAACTATTCCAAGACAGCGATATCGACGAGCTCGAAGTGCAGCACAGTTTCTGGTGCGGCACCCGCATCCGCCTGAGCCGGGGCCACGCGACCCCAGCATCACCCACTGCACCGGCCCAGACGGCACCCGCCGCCGCACCCACCGCCGCCGCACCGGCCGAAAAGACCGACGACGGTCTGCACGAGATCCTCTCCCCGATGGTCGGCACCTTTTACCGCTCGGCCTCGCCCGAAGCCGACCCCTTCGTGCGCGAAGGGGAGCGCATAGAAAATGGCCAAACCGTCTGCATCATCGAGGCCATGAAGATCATGAACGAAATTCCGACCGATAGCGCTGGCGAAATCGTCGAGATCCTCGTCGACAACGCCCAACCGGTCGAATACAACCAGCCCATCTTGAAAATTCGCCCGAGCTAAACACCCTTGTTCGAGAAAATACTCATCGCCGACCGCGGCGAAATCGCGCTGCGCGTCATCCGCGCCTGCAAGGAAATGGGTATCGACACGGTGGCCGTCCACTCGTTGGCCGACACCCACTCGCTGCACGTGTCCTTCGCCGACGAGGATGTCTGCATCGGCCCGGCGGCCGGCGTGGACAGCTATCGCAACTTCGCCAATATCATCAGCGCCGCCGAACTGACCAACGCCGACGCCATCCACCCCGGCTACGGCCCGCTCGCCGAAAACGCCGAATTCGCCAAGCTCTGCGCCCAGTGCGGCATCAAGTTCATCGGGCCACCCGTTGAGGCCATCCGCAAGATGGGCGACAAGGCCGTCGCCCGCCGCACCATGCAGGAGGCCGGCGTGCCCGTGGTCCCCGGCAGCGAGGGCGAGCTCGAGTCGCTGGAGGACACCCGCCAGTGGGCCGAAAAGGTCGGCTTCCCGCTGCGGCTGAAGGCCTCGGCCGGCGGCGGTGGTCGCGGCATGCGGGTCGTCCGCTCCATCGACGAGTTGGAAGAGGCCTGGCAGCTGTCCCGGCTCGAGGCGCGCAACGCCTTCACCAGCGACGCCGTCTACATGGAGCGCTCGATCGAGGCGGCGCGCCACATCGAGATCCAGGTCCTCGGCGACGAGCACGGCAACCTGGTCTATCTCGGCGAGCGCGAGTGCTCGATCCAGCGGCGCCACCAGAAGCTATTGGAAGAAAGTCCTTCGCCGGTCGTCGACGCAGAGCTGCGCCACCGCCTCGGCGCAGCCACCATCGCCGGCGCGGCGTCGGTCGGCTACTACAGCGCCGGCACCATCGAGTATCTGGTCGACGAAAATCTCGACTTTTACTTTATGGAGATGAACACCCGCATCCAGGTCGAACACCCCGTCACCGAAATGGTCACCGGCATCGACCTGGTCAAACAACAGATCCGCATTGCCGCCGGCAAAAGCCTAGGCTTCGGCCAGCAGGACGTCCGGCTCACCGGTCACGCCATCGAGTGCCGCATCAACGCCGAAGATCCCGCCAAGAACTTCATCCCCTCCTCGGGGACCATCACCGCGCTCAATATGCCCGGCGGCCCCGGCGTCCGAATCGACAGCCACATCTACCAGGACTACGAGATTCCGCCCTATTACGACTCCCTGCTGGCCAAGGTCATCGCCTATGGCCACGACCGCGCAGACGCGATGGCGCGAATGCGCAGGGCGTTGGCCGAATTCACAGTGGAGGGCGTGGCCACGACCATCCCCTTCCACCGGGTCCTGCTCGCAGAGCCCGACTTTATCGCCGGGAAATTCGACACCAACTACGTGGCCAACGCGGAATTGCCACTTTGAGATCTATCCAGAGGATGAGATGAGCGCAATGAATATTCCCGAGCACCTAGTCTATTCGGAAAGCCACGAATGGCTTCAGCAGGACAGCGATATCACGGCCATCGGCATCACCGACTTCGCCCAGACGGAATTGGGAGATATCGTTTTCGTCGAATTGCCCGAAGTCGGTGAACACCTCGTAAAAGACGAGGCCTTCGGCACCGTCGAGGCGGTGAAAACCGTCGCCGACCTCATCGCCCCAATCTCGGGTGAGGTGCTCGAGATCAACGAAAGCCTCGGAGACAACGCCGAGCAGGTCAATAAGGACGCCTATGGCGCCGGCTGGATGCTCAAGATCCGCATCGACGATCCAGGGGATCTGGAGCGCCTGCTCATCGCCGAGGAATATGCCGAACTGCTCGCCAATTCCTGAGCCCAACCAGCTCTACATCCTTGACAATATCATATAAGTAGTTTATTTATACATTTTTGTGTCGCGCAAATTTCGGCTGCCCAATCTGGATATGACCCGTGTTGGAAAGATCTGTACTCGTCCTCAACCAGAATTACGAGCCCCTGAGCGTGTGCAGCGTGCGACGGGCCCTGCTGCTGATCCTGCGCGGCAAGGCCGAAACCGTCGAAAAGCTAGCTGAGGTCGTGCGCTCGGTAACACAGGATCACCCCGTGCCCAGCGTGGTCCGTCTGGGGCGCTATATCCGCGCGCCCCGTCGGAGGGTGGTGCTCTCCAAGCGCAATATCCTCAAGCGCGACAATCACCAGTGCCAGTATTGTGGGCGCAAGGACAGCAAGCTGACGATCGACCACATCGTACCGCGCACCAGAGGCGGCAAGAGCACTTGGGAAAACCTGGTTTGCGCCTGTGCCGCGTGCAACAACAAGAAAGGCGAACACCAGCCAGAACAGGTCGGCCTGATATTGCGTGCCAAACCCAAGCGGCCCAACAACGTGAGCTTTATCCGCAACCTTATCGGCGCCAACGACCAGCGCTGGAAACCGTATCTCTTTATCGACTGAGGCACTAGACCCAAGTCGCCGGCAAGGTCCTCCCGCCGGGCGGGCGACAGGCGGAATTCTTTATGGAACGCGATATGCTGGAACGGGAAGACGAGTCGACCCTCTACGAGGTCAAGCTTGAAGTCTTCGAAGGTCCGATGGATCTTTTGCTCTACCTGATCCGCAAAGACGAACTCGACATCTACGATATTCCCATCGCCCGTATTACCACGCAGTATCTGGGCTTTCTACAGCAGATCCACAGCCTCGATATCGAACAGGCCAGCGACTTTATCCTCATGGCGGCGACCCTGATGCGGATCAAATCGCAGATCATGCTGCCCCGCGAGGAATGGGGGCTCGAGGGCGAGGGCGAAGAAGACCCGCGCGCCGAGTTGGTCCGTCGCCTGCTCGAATACCAGCAGTTCAAGGAGATCGCCGACTGGCTGGGCGTGCGCAAGGACGAGCGCAGCGGCGTCTATCTGCGCCAGCAGGGCCCCGGTGCCGAAGCCGAGGAGCCCGCCGAACTGCGGCCCGTCTCGCTCTTCGACTTGTTGGCCGTCTACAAACACGTGCTCGACACCGTGCCGCAAAATCTGATGCATCAGATCCTCGAAGAGGAGGTATCGGTCGAGGAGTGCATAGACCATATCCTCGCCGTGCTCGAACGCCACACGCGCATCAGCTTTATGGACCTGCTCCAGGGCCGCGATCGCCACGCCCTGATCGCCTCCTTTATCGGGATCCTGGAATTGCTCAAATCGCAGCGCATCCACGTGCAGCAGGCCCGACCCTTCGACGAATTCTGGATCGAGGGCCGCGAGGGCGGGGGTGAACTCGTTATCTCAGCCGATCGCGGCGGCGGTGGTCAAGACCAGTGAGCAACGCCGAAGAAGCCATCTCCGACGCGAGGGCAAACGCCGCAGACGACACCTCGCGCGACGTCGACCCCTCCAAGGCTCGGGCGATCGTCGAGGCCATCCTGATGTCGGCGCCCGAGCCGGTGACGCCGGGCCGGCTGGTCCATATGCTTTCGGGCTACAACGGCCGCGATATCCGCGAGTTAATCGACGCGCTCAACGCCCAATACGAGGACGCCGGGCACGGGATTGTCGTCGTCGAGATTGCCGGTGGTTTTCAGCTGGCCTCGCGGCAGGAATACAGTCCCTGGCTGCGCAAATACCACAAGACCTCGAACCAGGTGCGCCTCTCGCAGGCGGGCCTGGAGGCCCTGGCCATCGTCGCCTTCAAACAACCGGTGACCCGGGTCGAGATCGATCAGATCCGCGGCGTCAACTCCGGGGGTGTGCTGCACACCCTGATGGAAGTCAATATGGTGCGGATCGTCGGCCGCTCCGCGGGCATCGGCAAACCCATGCTCTTCGGCACCACCCGCGAGTTTCTCGTCCACTTCGGGCTCAAAGGCCTCTCCGACCTGCCCAAGCCCAAGGAACTGGAAGAATTGCTCGCCGAGGGCCAGCACAAAGCCGAAGCTCGGCAATTCGCCCTCGAATTGGATGAGTTGCAAAAACAGGCCAGCGACGCAGAGGGCGGAGAAGAGACGGCAGAGGCAGCAGCAACCGCAAGCGCTGAGACCCACGTCGACGGTGCAGAGGACGGCGACGACGACGACGAGAATTGGGGTGAAGAAGACGGGGCAGGCGAAGAAGAAAATTCAGCAGTGGAAGACGCAGAGGATGGGAACGACGAGGGAGCAAACACAGACGATTCCGCAGCAGCGGAGGGTGGCCATTCCTGAACCGGGCGCCGTCGAGCAGCAGATGCGGCTCAATCGCTTCTTGGCGCGCTGTGGCATCGCCTCGCGCCGCCGCAGCGACGAGTTGATCCAGAGCGGGGCCATCCGCATCAATGGCGCAGTCGTCGCCGAGCCGGGTCGGGTAGTCACCGTCGACGTCGACCGCGTCGAGTACCAGGGGCAGCCGGTCGCCCTACCCGAGCGCTACGAGTACGTGCTATTGCACAAGCCGCCCGGTTATCTGGTTACCCGCAGCGATCCCGGCGACCGGCCCACGGTCTACGATCTGGTGCGCGGGCTACACCCGGGCACGGTGCCCGTCGGCCGCCTCGACATGGAGACCACCGGGCTGCTGCTTTTAACAGACGACGGCGACTTGGGCTATCGCCTATTGCACCCGCGCTTCGTCGTCGACAAGCGCTACGAGGCCGTAGTCGGCGGCGACCCGCGCGAAGAAAATCTCGACCGCCTGCGCCGCGGCATGGATCTCGACGACGGTCCCACGGCCCCCGCCGAGGTCCAGGTCGATACGCGCTGGGGCAGCGGCTATAAAAAATGGGCGCGGCTGAGCTTGTGCATCCACGAGGGCCGCAAGCGCCAGATCCGCCGCATGCTCCGCGCCGTCGGCTACCCGGTGCGGGAGTTGGCGCGGGTCGAATTCGCCGGGCTGCGCATCGAAGGGCTTGCCGAAGGCTGCTTCCGCCACCTCGACGCGGCGGAAATCCGCGAGCTCAAAGCCCGGGTCGGCCTATGAGGCCGCGCGGCCTGATAATCGCCATCGACGGCGTCGTCGGTGCGGGCAAGACGACCACCGCCCGGCTTGTGGCCGAGCAGTTGGGCTATCGCCACCTCGACACCGGCGCGATGTATCGGGCCGTGACCCTGGCGGCGACCCGCCGCGACGTGGCAGCCGACGACCTCGCGGCATTGGAGGTCTTGCTCGAGTCGCTGACCATAGATTTGGAACCCCGGAATCGCGGGGGCCGCGTCCTGCTCGACGGCGAGGATATAAGCGAGGCGATCCGCCGGCCCGAAATCACCCGCGCGGTGGGCTCCTACGCCGACGCACCCCTGGTGCGCCGTGCCCTGGTCGCCCAACAACAACGCATGGGCCGGGAAGGCGGCATCGTCGCCGAAGGGCGCGATATGGCCGCGGTGGTCTTTCCCGACGCCGAGTTGAAGATCGCCATGGTCGCCGACCTCAACGCCCGCGTCGACAGACGGCACCGGGAATTAGCGGCAAAGGGAATGAGCATAACCAAAGCACAGGTCCGGGTCGATATCGAAACCCGCGACCGCCAAGACGCTGAGCGCGACTACGGCATCGCCAGCACCGACCTGGAGGTGACCCAAATCGACACCACCGAGATGACGCTGGCAGGCCAGGTCGAACACATCGTCGTCTTGGCGCGCAAAAGCGGCGCCTGAAAGGGCCGCCAGAGACCGGAGCGGAAAGACCGCAGCGGTTGTGTAACCCGCGCGAAGCCGCAAGTGCGCGTTTCGCCTTAATGTTTTTTGAGGATTGTAGCAATGACCGAGGAAACAACGGAAACCATAGAGGTCGAAGAACCGCAGGAAAAGCCCGTCTACGGCAATGTCAGCATCGAAGAGCTGGAGAAGCCCGAATACGACGAGGATCAGGTCAACGAGTTCATGGCCCTCTACGAGGAGAGCATCTCCGGGATCAAGGAAGGCCAGATCGTCAAGGGCACGGTCGTCTCAATCGGCCCCAGCGAGGTGATGGTCGACATCGGCTTTAAGTCCGAGGGCGCGGTGTCGATCAAGGAATTCTCCGACCTCAAATCCATCGAGATTAGCCAGGAGATCGAGGTCTTTCTGGAGGATGTCGAAGACCAGGAGGGCCAGGTCGTGCTCTCCAAGCAGAAGGCCGACTTTATGCGGGTCTGGGATTCGATCAAGGACGCCCACGACACCGGCAACACCGTCGAAGGCCGGCTGATGCGCCGCATCAAGGGTGGCATCGTCGTCGATCTTTTCGGCGTCGAGGCCTTTCTGCCCGGCTCGCAGATCGACATCCGCCAGGTCAAGAACTTCGACCAGTTCATCGGCCAGGAGTTCCCCTTCAAGATCATCAAGCTCAACAAGGCGCGCCGCAATATCGTCGTCTCGCGGCGAGCGGTGCTCGAAGAAGAGCGCTCCAAGATGCGCGAGGAGATCATCAAGGTCCTCGAGGAGGGCCAGGTCCGCGAGGGCGTGGTCAAAAATATCACCGACTTCGGCGCCTTTATCGACCTGGGCGGCATCGACGGCCTGCTGCATATCACCGACATGTCCTGGGGTCGGGTCAACCACCCCTCGGAACTGGTCTCGATCGGCGACCGCATCAAGGTCAAGGTGCTCAACTACGACCGCGAGCGCGAGCGCATTTCCCTGGGGCTCAAGCAACTGACCACCCACCCCTGGGAGAATATCGAGGAGAAGTATCCGATCGACACCCAGATCCGCGGCAAAGTGGTCTCGATCACCGACTACGGTGCCTTTGTCGAGTTGGAGGAGGGCATCGAGGGCCTGGTGCACATCTCCGAGATGTCCTGGACCCAGCACGTGCGCCATCCTTCCAAGCTGGTCAACATCGGCGATATCGTCGAGGTAATGGTCCTCAAGGTCGACAGCGAAAACCAGAAAATATCGCTCGGCATGAAGCAGACCGAGGACGATCCCTGGGAGACGCTCGATGCCAAGTACCCCTCCGGCACCAAGCTCGAGGGCACGGTCCGCAGCCTGACCAACTTCGGCGCCTTCGTCGAGATCGAGGACAATAACGACGGGCTGGTGCACATCTCGGATATGTCCTGGACCAAGCGCATCCGCCAGGCCAGCGAAATGTTCAAAAAGGGCGACGTGATCCCGGTGACGGTCACCGAGATCGACATCAAGCGTCGCCGCATCTCGCTGAGCCACAAGATGGCCTTTGAGAACCCCTGGCCGCAGTTCGCCGAGATCTACGCGGTGGGCACCGAGGTCAAGGGCGCGATCTCGCGCATTCTCGAACGCGGCGTGGTCGTTTCGCTCATTGACGAGGTCGACGGTTTCGTGCCGCTCTCGCAATTGGCCATCGACGGACTGAAAAACTCGCGCCAGAGCTTTGAAGAAGGCCAGGAGCTGCCGCTCAAGGTCATCGAGTTCGACGAGGAGCAGAAGAAGATCGTGCTCAGCGTGCGCGAGTATTTCAAGGACAAGGACCAGGCCGAATACGAGGCCTACCTCGAAGACCATCCCATCAAGGAGGTGATCATCGAAGAAGAGGCCGCCGACAAAGACGACGAGATGGAGAGTTGGGGCGATGTCCACGACGGCGGTGCGCCGCCGGCCGAAGCTGCACCCGCTGCAGTAGAGGACGAGGACGAAGCAGGTGGTGAGGACGAAGAATAAAGCCCAAGGTCGTCTTCACACTTAGATCAGGGGGTCTGTCAAATACTTTGTGTAACGGGTTTATCGGGTCGGGAGTCTTCCTTCAAATAAAATGGCAAATTGGTTGAGTGC
>JAYYUU010000135.1:0-5023 GCA_036343835.1 Candidatus Latescibacterota bacterium
CCCTCGAAAGCGGAATGATTGATTTCGAAAAAATAGGCGGTATGATCCTCAGTGGTATAGGCATTACGATAGCCGCCGTGCCCGTTGATGTAATTCAGGTAATCGTCGACTTCGGGGTATTTTTCGGTGCCCATAAAGAGCATGTGTTCGAGAAAATGGGCCATCCCCATCCGGTCTTTAGGATTACTCAAGGTGCCGACCCGCACGTGCACGGCGGCCGCGGATTTGTTGAAGCCAGGGTCGGAGACGAGTAGTACTTTGATCCGATTGTCAAGGACGAAGTGGCGAACCTCGGACCGATCAAGTGGGTGTTTGGCTGGTGCAGCATTCGCAACGGATGGGGCCATTTGCGAAGCCCGGATACAGGAGTGCAGACACAGCACTGATAAAAGGAGTGAAAAACAGCGGATCACCTGAAACATATCGTAGTTTCTCTTGTTTGGGATAAGCGAGCAACCATTGCAAGCATCGGCTGCAGATTTTTATTGGCGGATATTGCATGATACGCCTGATGCTCTACAGCTTTTCGTATAAATGGATTAAGCATTGTCTTAATCCGTCGCAAGTCTACTCTGGTGACAAAAAAGTGCAATTCTCCCCCACGGGTGCCGATAATGATATTACATCCACGCAAGGATCTGCACATTGCCAGGGATGGCGACGGTGACACGGAGGTTGCCAATGATCCAGCGAATAGAACACGGATGGGTTCAGGTCAAAGAAAACCCATCCAGAAGGCAGCGGCGGGATCGCCGCCGGCGCTCCCGGACCAGAGATCGGGAGACCGAAGGAAGGGCGCAAAAACGCCCCGTTCTCAGATCCACCATTGACCTGATGGTCTGAACGTGCAGGGCCCGGAGCAGAATGCTCCGGGCCTTTGTGCATACGGGGCCTGGCAGGATCTTGCCATTATGTGGCACATGGCGGCACTGGGTCCGCTTCGACGTGAAAGCGCCGGAACAAGAATTTGCGTTATGTAGGGAGGCATTGCTATGCTGGCGACGGGCTTTACTGAACTATCTTTATACGCCGCACTGCTGCGGTGTGCGAGGCCGACATTGCAGCGGCTGAGATGCTGTGCCCGTGGCGCTGGGCGGAGATCAGCGCGGGGGGCTCTGCTTTGCCTCCGGCCGGAAACACTGCCTTAAAGCACATCGCGGTGCTCGGCGATTATGGTGGGGTGCTACAAGAGGCCGTCTATGCCAATCAAGGGTAAGTAACCAATCGCATTTGGGTCGGTTGGACGAGGCGTTGTGTTGCAGCGGGCCTTGGCACCGCCGGATGGTCTGGTGCCGGTGCTTTTAAACTCTGCGCGCCTGCGAGAACGGGGGGACAACCAGAGCCTGAAAGTCGCCCTGGATTTGGGCGGGGTCCTCGCCTGAAGATCCATGCGGGTGGGCTTTGCCGCATGGACCGTCAGCAGGCCGTGTTGCGGGTGCCGCCCGCCGCGAAAATCTCTGCGGCGCCTTCACCGCGGCGGGCGTGGTCCCCCAGGGTTTCTGGCTCGCGGTCGTGGACGATATCTGGACACAGGCCAGACGCTGCAGGCCTGTGATATGACTCTGGGTCACGGGTGGTTGTGCGGGCTCGTTTTGGGGCTTTCCGGGGAGGGCGACTCTTGACGTAATTTATTATGAGTATTATATTTAGCTCTCTTTTGTGCGGGTTCCTATCCTCGGTTTTTCCACAAATGTTTGGTTGAAGGAGCGTATGGCAATGGCCGAAAAAACGGTCGGCATCTTGACTGGCGGTGGCGATTGCCCTGGGCTCAATGCGGTCATACGCGCCGCCGTGCGTAAGGGCATAACCACCCATGGCTATCGCTTCCGCGGCATTCTCAAGGGCTGGAAGGGGATGATGGAATGCGATTGGGAGCCTTTGGGGCTCGAGGAGATTTCCGGAATCTTGCCCAAGGGGGGCACCATTTTGGGCACTTCGCGGACCAATCCCTTCAAAGAAAAAGACGGTGGCGAAATCGTCATCGACAATATGAGGCGGATGAAGCTCGACGCGTTGATTGCGATCGGCGGCGAGGACACACTGGGGGTGGCCAACAAACTGACGGCCTTGGGTGTGGGGGTCGTCGGGGTGCCAAAGACGATCGACAACGATCTCAACGGCACCGACTACACCTTCGGCTTCGATACCGCAGTCAATATCGTCACCGAGGCGATCGATCGCATTCACACCACCGCCGAGTCTCACAACCGCGTAATGGTCATCGAGGTCATGGGCCGCCACAGCGGCTGGATCGCTCTCCACGCGGGCATCGCCGGCGGGGCCGATATGATCCTGATTCCTGAACAGAAATACACGGTCGATGAGATCATATGCACTATTCGCAAGCGCCACGAGCGCGGCAAGGACTTTTCGATCGTGGTCGTGGCCGAGGGCGTGCAGTTGATCTCGGAAGAGGGCAGCGAAGACGAGTATGTGGTCTCGGAAGGGGGGATCGACGAGTTCGGGCACGTCAAATTAGGCGGGATCGGCCAACTTGTTGCCGACACCGTCGAGAATGCGATGGGCTACGAGACGCGGGTGACGGTGCTGGGGCATTTACAGCGGGGCGGTACTCCCACGGCCTTTGACCGGGTGCTTGGTACGCGCTTCGGCATTGCCGCCGTAGACCTGGTGCACGAGGACGATTTAGGCAAGATGGTCAGCCTGCAGGGCAATGAGATCGTGCCCATAAAATTGTCCGACGCCGTCGATCAGCTAAAGGTTGTCGACCAGGAATTCTACGATCTTGCCAAGGTGTTTTTCGGCTGATGGCGAAGCAATCGATAGCCGATATCGATGTCGCGGGCCGGCGGGTCCTGGTGCGGGTGGATTTCAACGTCCCGCTCGGCGACTCCCACCGGATTGTCGACGACACGAGGATCCGCGCCGCCCTACCCACGATAAAGAGCTTGCTGGCGCAGGGCGCGGCGGTGGTGCTGATGTCGCATTTGGGACGGCCCGGGGGGGGGCACGAGCCCGAGTTGTCGCTCCAGCCGGTGGCAGTGCGTCTCGGCAAATTGCTGGGTCGAGAGGTCGCGATGGCAGCCGATTGCATCGGCCCCGATGTCGCGGCCCAGGCCGCCGCTCTGGCACCGGGACAGATTCTATTGCTGGAGAATTTGCGCTTCCACGCCGCCGAGGAGCTAAACGACACGGCCTTTGCGCGGCAACTGGCGGCGTTGGGCGATTTTTACATCAGCGACGCTTTCGGCACCGCGCATCGCGCACACGCATCCACCGAGGGCGTGACGCATCACGTGACTAAGGCGGTGAGCGGCTTGCTGATGGAACGCGAGATAGCCTATCTAGATGACGCGCTGCGCAAACCGCAGCGGCCCTTTACCGCCATCCTGGGCGGGGCCAAAATTTCGGGCAAGATCGAGGTTGTTGAAAATCTGCTAGACAAGGTAGATGCTCTGCTTATTGGCGGCGGAATGTCTTACACCTTCTTTAGGGCCATGGGGCTGGAGATCGGCGACTCGTTGCTGGAGGAAGATCGCATCGAGACCGCGCGGCAGGTAATCGACAAGGCCGATGCCCGAGGTTTGGAGCTGTCGTTGCCGATCGACTGCGTTGTCGCCGACCGATTCGCCGCCGATGCTCGGACCCAAGTGGTGCCTCGCGACGCGATTCCTGTAGGCTGGGAGGGAGTCGATATCGGGCCTGCCACTAGCGAACTGTACGGGGACAAAATAGCCGTGGCCGGTACCGTGTTGTGGAATGGGCCGCTGGGAGTGTTCGAAATGGAGCCCTTTGCTCGGGGCACCCGTCTGGTCGGTGAAGCCCTAGCGGCGGCGACGAAAGCCGGCGCGGTGAGCATTATCGGCGGCGGCGACACAGCCGCGGCGCTGGCGGCGGCCGGCCTCGCAGAGCGGATGACGCATATTTCCACCGGGGGAGGTGCCTCGCTAGAGTGCATGAGTGGCCGTGTGCTCCCCGGCGTGACGGCCCTGGCTGACAAAGAGGAGTAGGCGATGCGCAAAGCAATTGTCGCTGGTAACTGGAAGATGCACAAGACCGCATCCGAGGCCGTCGAGTTGGTCGCGGCGTTGAAGCCTTTGCTCGAGGGTGTGGCGGTAGAGGTGGCGGTTTGTCCGCCCTTCACCAGCCTGCAGGCCTTGAGCGCGATATTGGAGGGCAGTGCCATCGGGCTGGGAGCGCAGAACATGCACTGGGAGAACGAGGGTGCTCACACCGGCGAAATTTCCGCCGGCATGCTGTTGGAGGCGGGGTGCACATATGTGATCTTGGGCCATTCCGAAAGGAGGCAAGCTGGCGAGATCGATGAGTTGGTCCACCGAAAGTTGGTTGCCGCGCTCGAAGCAGGGCTGCGGCCGATCGTCTGCGTCGGTGAGACACTGGCAGAGCGTGAGGCGGGTCGCATCGAGGAAGTGGTGCTCGGACAGGTTGGCGGCGCGCTCGGCGCATTAGAGGGGGAAGCTGTAGCCGCTATGGTGCTGGCTTACGAGCCGGTCTGGGCGATTGGCACCGGCGCGACGGCCACAGCGGCGCAAGCCGAGGAGGTACACGCGCTGATCCGCGGTTACGTCGCCGACCGGCTGGGGGAGGAGACCGCCGCCATGTTGCGCATCCAGTACGGGGGCAGTGTCAAGCCCGAGAACGCGGCCGAACTCTTCGGCCAGGACAATATCGACGGGGGGCTGATCGGGGGCGCAGCTCTAGCGGCAGAGGGTTTTGCTGCTATTGTGAAGGCGGCCCTTTGACCTTAGATTAGACGACTATGGTTGAAACACTGTTTACGATATTTCATGTGCTCATTAGCCTGCTCTTGGTCGTTACCGTGCTGCTGCAGTCGGCTAAGGGCGGCGGTTTGGCCGGCTCACTCGGCGGCGGCGCGGCTTCGTCCTCGGTGCTCGGAGGTCGTACCGCGGCGACCTTCATGACTAAGGCTACCGCTATTCTGGCCACGGCTTTCATCCTAAGTTGCCTCGTACAGTCGGTGGCCTTCCAGACCAGCGACTCAGGTCCGGCGACCGCAACCCAGCGGATGATGGAAGAAGGC
>JAYYUU010000136.1:0-5869 GCA_036343835.1 Candidatus Latescibacterota bacterium
CAAAATCTCGAAACGCAGCCGCGCCAGCGCCCCGTCACCCGCCGCTGCCCACTCCTTGCCGTAACGGGCGCCGATCACCTCGATCTTGCCCTCGGCGTCGGTCCGGGCCTCGAAGACGGCGCCGCGGGGGTTGGCGGCGAAGATATCGCCCTCCCGGGTCCCGTCGGCGACCAGGCGCAGCGCCTGCGGGTCGAAATGCAGGTCGAACTCATAACCGGCCAGGTCGTCGAGGTCGCGCGCCTGCACCGCGATCTCGATTTCGCGGCCCGGCCACAGCGGCTGGCGCACGTCGAAAAGCGGCAGGATCTCCACCGCGGCGCGGTCGTTGGTCTCTATCCCCGCCCGCTTGTAGACCGGCGGCGCCCCGAAGCCCTGGCTATTACCAAAATTAGATGTCGTCGCGGTCAGGTCGGAGGCCCCCACTTGGTTGTCGTTGTTGAGGTCGGCCTGTTGGAAGCTCGGCGCAGTCGTCGTGGAGCCCCAGGCAGCGATGATGATATTGACGTCGTCCTCGTTGATCTCGTTGTCTTCGCTGGTGTCGCCGGCGATCAGCCGCCTCCCTGAGTTGGCCAGCGCCGACGTTGGGTCCCCGCGCAGATCAGAGCCGAACAGAGTAACCGCCACGCTCTGGCCATTGGTAACGGTAAAGATGTCGGTACGCCCGCTGATATGGCTGGTATCCTTTACGGTCAGCTCGTAGCGGCCCGGCGGCACACTGCTCAGGCTCAGCGCCCCGGTCGTCAGCGCAGACTGGACTTCGACGGTATCGCTGGTGGCGGTATTGCCGTCGTTGACGCTGATAAAGATCGGGTCGGTGATATCGATGGCGCTGCCCGGCTGGCGTAAATGCACATCGAGAAAGGTCTGGAAGTTGTTATCGCCCAGCGTACGGCCTTCGAGTTCGACCGTCGCGGTGATGGTACCGCGGATGACGCGGGTGAATTGCGGGTCGAGCAGCGTCAGGCCTTCGCCGCTGTCGAAGGGGTCAGTCTTGCCCACGACGCCGAGTACCGAACCTTTCTCGCCGGTCGAAAACGTCAGCGACGGCGAGGCCACCAGGTTGCCGGTGGGCACCAGTTGGAAACGCGCCAGACTGGCCGGCGCGGTGGGGCTGCCGACGAGTTGGCCCAAAAAGCTCGACTTGGAGAACCGCAGCTTGTTGGTACCCGGATCAAAGGTATTTTCGATCGGCGAGGTCCCCGCAAAGACCTCGTCGAGATCGATAAAGGGTTGCGGACCCGGTGCGGTGCTCTGGTCGACAATCGAGAAGCTGGTGCTGCTATTGAGCTTGAGCACGACCTGCACCAGGGTAATCGGGCTGGTGTGCTGCACCATCACGTCCATCGTCACCGTATCGCCCACCGCCACCACCTGGTCGGTCGGGCTGAGGCTGATATTGGGCGTCGAGCCAGTGCCCGACAGGGCGAGCGGAGCGCTCGAACGGCTGATTGAGTTGGTGCTGTTGCCAAAGGTCAGGTCTGGGTTGATCGCCGCATAGATATAGTAGCTGCTGCCGGCAGAGCCGAAGAGCTTGGTGTTCCAGTCGAAGAAATCGAGGCTATCCTCGCGGATCGAGCTAAGGGTGCCGGTGGTCAAGCCATTGGAGCTATTGATCAGGAATCCGGTCGAGCCGATATCGGATTCCAGCTGCTGGGTCGTGGTAAAGTTCGAGGTGGTCGAGGCGTAAAGGCGGATATAAGCATCGTCAGTGCCCGAGCCGTCGTCGACCATATAGTCGTCCCAGGTAATGCGCAACACGTCGTTCTTCTGAAAGCTGCTATAGTCGTTGAGCTTGGAGCTGAGCAGGGTGATCCGCGGATCGTGCGTCATCGTCAGCGCCCCGCCCAGGGCCACATTGCTATTGCCGTTGGAGTCGCTGATGATGGCGTAGAGCCAGACCTTGCGATTATTGCGCGGCACGTCGTTGGGCGGGTTGGTCAGATCCCAGGCATATATGTCGGACTTGCCCCCGGCGTCCTCGGTCAACCCCTTGACCACGATCTGGGTATCGGCATCCTTGAGCAGCGAATCGGGGAAATCCTCGTAGTTGATCGTCGCCGGATTGTCGGTGGTGAAATAGAAGTCGATGGTCGCGTTATTGTCGAAATCCTGGTCGCCGCGCCCTTTCTGCCACTGGATGGAGAAGATGGGCCGCCGGCCGGTGCTGATCTTGCGGTGGGTGTCCTTCGGCGGCTCGTAGAAAGTAAACGCCGGCGAGTGCTTGACCGTCAGCGCAGCGATGGACTGCCCCACCGCGACATTCATCGAATCGCTGGCCACCAGATAGATGAAATAGGCGTTTTCGGCCACGATCTGCGAGTCGACGCTGGCGCCGACCCGCACGGCTACCGAGTCGGTGATATCCCACGAGACCTCGCTAGCGATGCTGGTCAGGGTATCGGTGCCGGTGATCGGGATCGCGCGCACCCCCGCCACGCTCTTGCCCAGCGTAAAGCGCTGGCTGGGAAAGGTGCCGATGGTCGAGACCGAATTGAGACCGCTCACCGACGAGTAGAACAGCTGGATCTCGGCGGTGCCCTGCAAATCGAAATCGCGCACCGTGAAGTCGAGGTCATAAGGGTTGGACTTCTCCCCGCTGCGCACGCCGGTGTCGACGGTGTCGGCTGAGGCCGGGTCGACGTGGACGATGATCGGCCGGTGCTTTATGGTCACCGCCCCGGGGCTGCGGGCAAAGACCGGGGGGTTTTTCTGGTCGTCGGCGATCAGGTAGATGTAGTAGGTGCCGCTGATCACCTGGGTGATCGAGGCGAAAAGCTTGGCCTTCAGCGCGGCGGAGGGCTCGTCCCAGGTGTAGGACTCGCTCTGGCCCTCGGCCAGGTCGTCGGTGCCACTGGTGAAGATCGACGAAACGTCGTTCTCGTCGGCGATCAGCGTGCCGAAGATGCGGATGTCCTGCACCGAAACAAGCGAGCTGTCGGACGAGAAATAAATCGAGGCCAACAGCCCAGTACTCGCAAGGTCGTCGTCGATATCGCTCAGATTGTAGACGATCGGGAACGAGGTGCTGGCTTCGTCGCCGACGCCATCGGGCTGCGAAATAGAGACCGATGGCGAGGTGTTGGAGGTGACGATGTCGATATCGGCACCGAGTAGGAAAAAATCCCCCACCACCACAAAAGCGCCCGTCGGATCGCTGCCCACCGTCACCGTGCCGCCCAGCGAGGGAGTCGCTACCGTGTTGGTAGCCGAACTGGTCGTCACCGCCTGAATATTGGTCGAAGAATCGCTGCCCAGAACATTGAGTTTGACCAGCAGGCCCTTCTTATCGTCGTCGTCGCCCCACTCATTGGTGGTGCTGGTGTCCTCGTTGAATTTGCCCTCGAAGAATTTATCCGTATCGCGCAAGCTGGTGCCGATGCTCTCCCAATCGCCGGCGAGAAAACCATCGCTGGTGCGCTTGCCCGTCGCCCCCAACCCGCTGCCGTCGGCGTTGTCGGCCGCATGGACATAGACCGCGTTGTTGGTGATTTCGGCGGAGAGATTCTGCGGATTGATCGGCGTGTAGCTCAGATCGTACTGGAAGGCCCCCACCGGCACCGACTGATCCTCGGAGGTCACCGCCCGCCCCAAGACCTTCAAATAGGCATGGTGGTTGACATCGGCGACGCCGCGGACGCCCAGGCCCTCGGCGGTGCCGGCGGCGAAGGCCAAAAAGAGACTGGTGTCGCTGGTGGCCTTGGCCAGGACGGGCGAGCCGAGAAAGACATCGGTTACGGCGATCCCGTCTTCGGTGGCCGAGTCCGAATCGTCGTCGGCCACCTTCTCGGGCAAAATCCAGCTCGTCCCATTGTAAAAACCGTAGTAGATATCGTGCTCGGCCCTGGTGGAGGGGATCGCCAGTGCTGTCGCAGTCGAATACCCGGCGCTGAAGGCGATGTGCAATTCCCCTTTGTCGGGCAAACGGTCGTCGACGAGGGCCGCGACGCGTTCGGTCACGGTCCACTCGACCTCGATATTGTAGTTCGTGGCGCCGTCTGCAAAGATCGGCGAGGTCGCCGTGCTCCACACCGCGGCAGCCGAGGCCGTGGTCCAACCGGCGCTGGCACCAACGGCATTGTCATAGGTATAGCTATTGAAAAACACGGTCTCGAAATTGTCGTCGCCAAACTTGTAGACCGCGTAGATCTTGTCCGGCGAGCTCTGCTGGTCGACGACAACCGTCGGAAAGTAAAATTGCACATCGGTCTCGATGGCGGCCGGGATGGCCTCGTCGATGAAATCGTCGATATCGGCCCCATCGACATCCTGGTTCCAGCCTGCGGTGGTGACCGACTGCCACGAGTCGGCCAATAGGGTCTTGTGCTCGATATCGTCGTTGGCGTCGTTGAAATAAGCCACGTGCAATACGTCGCCGGTGCCGATGGAGATATCCGGGCCGGTCTGGCGATCGCCATCCGGCGAAATCCGCACTCCCCCCTTGCTGCCGCCATTGGCCGTCGAGCCGACCTCGACCAGCGTAAAGGGCGTGGTCTCGCGGTCGACCTTGGTCAGCATGATATCGTCTTTGCCGGAGCCGGTGCTCGAGCCGCGCACATAGGTTATAAAAATATTGTCGCGCTGGTCGACGACCATGCGCGGAAAACCCGTCGTCCGGCTCTGTGCACTGCTGCCGACGGTGGTGCTGTCGTTGACGACAATCGATTTATCGCCCGGCAGCCACGAGGCGCCGCCATTTTCGGAATAATTGAGATAGACATTGTCGGCGTCGCCGCTGGTGTCGACGAATTTGGCGGTGTGGCCATCTGGCGAGTGGTTGAAGGCGTAGACCACGCGCGGGTTGCCGCGGCTGTCGACCTCGATATCGACGGTTGAAAAGGCATTGCCGGTATTGGCCACGTTCAAGGTCAGCAGATCGTAGCGCAAGGTGCCCGAGACGCTGACCGGCGTCGAAAAGGTCTGGCCCTGGTCCTCGCTGCGCGCGTAGCGCACATAGTAGACCGGCGAGGTCACCGTAGTGCCCGTTTCCTGGGAGATCCACGCCATGTGGAGCACCCCGTCGGAATCGATGGCCAGATCGGTGTGTAAACCGTCGACATCGGTGCTTTCGACCTGTTTGCTCCGCTCTAAGTTGTGAAAGTGGCCGTAGACCGGATGGGTCGGGGTCGTGGCCTGGTTGAGGTCGACGCGCACCGTGACCTGGTTGCCCAGGACGAAATTCTCCTGGGTCGTGCTATCCTGCGTCGAAAACCCCACCGGAGTGCGATTTTCAAATGTCGGTGCCGCGCCGTTAACGGCGGGGGCCAACCACCACAATAGCAGCAGTCCAACGGCGATCCAGGGGCTCGAAAACCGTCCTGTAAGCTGCGCTCGGCGGCCAAAGGCCAACTGTATTATGCTCTGAGCTGAGGGTCTCACAATTCCATTCCTTAGAATTATCGCTCCACCCGTAGGAGCAAACGACTCCCTTCATCGAGCCGTATCTCAGCAAGAACAATGCCATAACTATGTATGGGGGAAACCTTCGGGTCAGCCCCCTACAGAAAGCGTATTTTTTAGCCTTTGCGCGAGAAATTCCTTCCTGCTCGAGTGGAATCATCTTCCTCTCCGGGGGACTTTTTCCCTTTTGACACCTTTCTATCACCGGTGTGCGCCCTGGCATGGGATTTGCCCCCTGCCCAGGTGTAGATCCCATTCAGGGAGGAAGCGCTTTGGACAAACGGAATTTACTTTATCTGATTTTCGTAGTATTCAGCCTACCGGCGACCCTGCTCGCCGCCCGGCTCGAGTTGCGCCAGGCCGGCACCGGAGCTACAGCAACCTCCATTCTCGTCGGTCAAGAAATCGAGGTCGAAGTCTGGATCGACTCGGAGAGCGAGCCAATTTCCGGGGCGGCGATCTTTCTCAGCTT